>CAMWVK010000138.1 GCA_947177675.1 uncultured Mucispirillum sp. | reverse complement strand
AATTTTTTTGTTTAAGGTTATTTTACAGTGATTTTTTAAATTAAAATTATTGACTATACAAAAGAATTTATATAACATAACAATTTATTAAATTATATATTACATGTTAAATTGATATTACAGGAGTTATGATGAATAAAGTGGTAAATGTTGGAATAATAGGCTATGGAGTTGTAGGCAAAGGGACTGTTGCCGCTTTAATTGATAATTTTGAGACTGTTAAGCGTAAAACGGGTATAGATATTATTATTAAAGGTATTGCAGATATTAATATTGATAAAGTAAAAGATAGTTATTTGCCGAAAGTAGATATTTTAACAAAAGATGCTATGGAACTTATTACTAATAAAGATATACATATAATTGTAGAACTTGTTGGTGGATATACTTATGCAAAAGATTTTGTAAAAGCAGCATTACAGAATAAAAAACATATTGTTACTGCAAATAAAGCACTGCTTGCAGCTTATGGCAGTGAAATATTTCCACTTGCTTATGAAAATGGTGTAGATATTGGTTTTGAAGCATCTGTTGGTGGCGGTATTCCTATTATCAGAGTTATAAAAGAAGATTTAGCTGTTAATAATATTAATGAAATATACAGCATTATTAATGGCACAGCTAACTATATATTAACTAGAATGACAGAAGAAGGTAAAGAGTTTAGCGAAGTATTAAAAGATGCACAAAAGCAGGGATATGCAGAAGCTGACCCTGCTTTTGATATAGAAGGAATAGATTCTGCTCATAAATTGTCTATCCTTTCGTCTATTGCTTTTTCCACAGTTGTGCCAATGGATAAAATATTTGTAGAGGGTATATCAAATATTAAACCTATTGATATAGCTATTGCAAAAGAGTTTGGTTGTGTTATTAAGCTTTTAGCTATTGCAAAAAGGCATGATAACAATATAGAAGTTAGAGTGCATCCTACAATGATACCTTTAACTAATACTCTTGCTCAAGTTAATGGTGTATTTAATGCTGTATATGTTAAATCAGATAAAACAGGATCTACTCTCCATTATGGACGAGGGGCAGGAAGTGAAGCTACTGGTGCTGCAGTAGCTGGTGATATTATTAATATAGCAAGAAATATAACTCAAGGTATAAGTGTAAGAGTGCCTGTTTTAGGGTATGTAGAAAAGGAAGAAAATATAAATATTATTGACATTAAAGATATTTATTCAGCTTTTTATATGAGATTAATGGTAGAAGATACTCCAGGAGTATTAGCACAAGTTGGGCTTATACTTGCAAATAACGGCATAAGTGTATCTTCTGCACTGCAAAGAGAAACAGGAGTTGATTGTAAAGGTTGTGTACCACTTGTATTTATGACACATGAAGTAATTGGCAGCAGTGTAATTAATGCAGTAAAAGAGATAGATTCTAAATCATTTGTTAAAGAAAAAACAGTGATAATCAGAGTGGAAGGAAATTAATGAAATATATACTGTTACTTTGTGACGGTCTTGCTGATAGACCTATAAAAGAATTAGATAATAAAACTATTATAGAATATGCAAATATTCCACATATACATAAAACTGCAGAACAGGGTATGTGCGGATATATTCAAACAACACCAGACGGTATGGCTCCAGGAAGTGATATATGCAACTTAAGCATATTTGGTTATAACCCTAAAAAATACTATACTGGAAGAAGTCCCCTTGAAGCATGCAGTATGGGTATAGAACTTGGTAAAAATGATATGGCTTTTCGCTGCAATACCGTAACCATTACTAATGATATTATGGAAAGCTTTACAGCTCACCATATAAAAGAAAAATATGTGGAAAATATTATTGATGCTTTAAATCAGGAGTTTCAAAATGAAGGCATTGAGTTTTATAAAGGGGTAGGATATAGAAATTTAATGGTAATTCGTAATTTTTCTAGTATGGAGCTATCTACTACTCCGCCACATGATATAAGCGATAAAAATATTACTGTCTATGCTCCAAAAGGCAATGGTGCTGAAAAATTAATTAAAATAATGAAAAGAGCAAAAGAAAAAGTATTTAGTGGCAGTATAGATACTGGTAAAGCTACTAATATATGGCTTTGGGGGCAGGGTAAAAAACCCGCGCTTCCTGCTTTTTTTAATGAACATAAATTAAAAGGTGCTGTTATATCAGCAGTAGATTTAATTAGAGGCATTGGAGTATGTGCTGATATGGATATTATCAAAGTTCCAGATATTACAGGCTTTACAGATACTAACTTTAAAGGCAAGGCAGAATATGCTGTAAATGCTTTAATAGATTATGACTATGTTTTTATACATGTAGAAGCACCAGATGAAGCAGGTCATTTAGGAAGTATCAGTGAAAAAGTTAAAGCTATAGAGCTTATTGACAGCCAGATGATGCCTGTTATTTTAGAGGGCTTAAAACAGTATAGTGAATACAGGTTTTTAATTACACCAGACCATGCAACACCTATTGAATTAAAAACACATTCATCTGAAAAGGTACCTGCTGTTATTTTTGGCTCTGATATTAAAGCAGATGATAACAAATCATATAGTGAATATATTAAATCGCCATCTTTTGATTTAAAAGATGGTTATAAAATAGCAGAATTATTTATAAAAAATTAAGTAAAATAAATTGGAGGTATTTGTGAGTCTTGTTGTTATGAAATTTGGCGGCACAAGTGTAGGCAGTATAGAACGCATACGCAATGTTGCAAAAATTGTAGAAAAGAAAAAAGATGAAGGCTATGATGTTATTGTTGCAGTTTCTGCAATGTCTGGCGAGACTGACAGACTTATCGGTCTTTTAAAAGAAATCACGCCTGATTACTCATTAAGAGAATATGACCAGCTTGTTTCAACAGGTGAAACTGCATGTATTCCACTTGTTACTCAGTCTCTTTTAGTTGATGGATATGATGCAATATCATTAACTGGTTTACAAATTGGTATGGAAACAGATATTGCTCACTCAAAAGCACGCATTCTTAATATTAAAGGCGATAGAATAAAAAAAGCAGTCAATGAAGGCAAAATAGTAGTAGTTGCAGGTTTTCAAGGCTATAATGTGGAAACAGGAGATATTACAACTTTAGGCAGAGGTGGTTCAGACACTACTGCTGTTGCAATAGCCGCTGCAGTACAAGCTGATGTCTGCGAAATATATACAGATGTTGATGGTGTATATACTGCTGACCCACGGATTGTTAAAAATGCTAAAAAATTAGATACTATTTCCCATGAAGAAATGCTTGAACTTGCATCACTTGGTGCAAAAGTTCTACAGTCAAGAAGTGTTGAACTTGGAATGAATTATAATGTAGATATTATGGTGCTTTCTTCTTTAGAAGATAAACCAGGCACTCTTGTAACATCAAAGGAGGATAAAAATATGGAGCGTATCGTTGTTTCAGGCGTTACTAGTGATAAAAATCAAGCAAAAATAACACTTTTAGGTGTAAAGGATGAGCCGGGAGTAGCTGCTAGAATATTTATGGGTTTAGCAGAAGCAAATATAAATGTGGATATGATTATCCAAAATGTAGCTAAAGAAGATGGAAAAACTGATATTTCTTTTACAGTTCCTAAAACTGACCTTATAAAAGCTAAAGCAGCCTGCGAAAAATTAGGAAAAGATGCAGGTGTTAAAGAAATATTATCTGATGAAAATATTTCAAAAGTATCTATTGTTGGTATTGGTATGAAAAGCCATTCCGGTGTTGCTGCTACAATGTTTAAAGTATTGTCAGATAACCAAATTAATATAAAAATGATTTCAACAAGCGAAATAAAAGTTTCCTGCATAATTGAAGAAAAATTTACTGAACTTGCAGTTCGTGTTCTCCATAGTGCATTTATAACTGAGAAACAAGATGGATAGTTCTAGTAAAAAAATATTTTTATATGATACAACATTAAGGGACGGCACTCAGTCTGAAGATGTAAATTTTACTGTTATTGATAAGCTTAGAATAGCAGAACGGTTAATTGAGTTTGGCATAGACTGTATAGAAGGTGGCTGGCCGGGCTCAAACCCTAGAGATTTGGAATTTTTTAATGCTTTAAAGAAAAATAAAAGTATTAATATAAATAGAATATCTGCTTTTGGTTCTACAAGGCGTGCTAAAAAAACATGTGAAAATGATGAAATTATACAGGCACTTCTTGAAGCAAATGTTCCTAATATTACTATTTTTGGTAAAACATGGGATTTGCATGTTAGCGAAGCTTTAAAAATATCTCTTGATGAAAATATAGAAATTATACATGATACTATCCGTTATCTAAAAAGCAAGGTGGATAAAGTATATTATGATGCAGAGCATTTTTTTGACGGCTATAATGCTAACCCTGAGTATGCATTAAAAACACTTCTTGCTGCTTGTGATGCAGGGGCAGACTGTGTAATACTTTGTGAAACAAATGGCGGAGCTATGCCAGATATAGTTGCAGAAATAGTTGCCGTTGTGAAAAATACACTTGGTGATTATCCTTTTGGAATACATGCTCATAATGACTGTGAAATGGCTGTTGCAAACAGTATTGTTGCAGTTAGAGGTGGAGCAAGCCATGTCCAAGGCACTATAAATGGCTATGGTGAAAGGTGTGGTAATGCAAACCTGTGTTCTATTATCCCAAACCTGCAGATTAAATATGGATATAACTGTGTAACAAGCGAAAGTTTAGCTAAATTAAAAAGTTTATCAGACTTTTTAGATGAAATAGGTAACTTAAAACATAATACTCACAGACCTTATGTTGGCAAATCCGCTTTTGCTCATAAAGGCGGAGTGCATGTTTCTGCAATCTTAAAAAACTCTAAAACTTATGAGCATATCTCTCCAGAGCTTGTTGGTAATACTCAAAGAGTGCTCTTATCAGATTTATCTGGTAAAAGTAACTTAATATATAAGGCAAAAGAATTTGGTTTAGATATTGAAAGCCAGTCTGATACTATACAAAATGTGCTGCAGCAGCTTAAAGAACTGGAAAACAGAGGGTTTCAGTATGAAGGGGCAGAAGCATCTTTTGAGCTTTTAATTAGAAGAGCAATGAATACTCTGCCAGATTTTTTTGATATTTTAAGCTATAGAGTGATTGATGAAAAAAATAAATCTTTATCAGTTGCACCTATGGCAGAAGCTACTGTAAGAGTAGCTGTTAATGGTGAAGTAGAGCATACAGCAGCAGGTGGAAATGGTCCTGTAAATGCACTTGATAAAGCAATAAGAAAAGCATTAATCCATTTCTATCCACAGTTGAAAGATATGGCACTTGTTGACTTTAAAGTTCGTATTTTATCAAGCCATAATGGCACACAGGCTACAACCCGTGTTCTTGTAGTAAGTCAGGATTCAGATTCTACATGGAGCACTGTTGGTGTTGCGGAAAATATTATTGATGCCAGCTATCAGGCTCTGCTTGATTC
>CAMWVK010000137.1 GCA_947177675.1 uncultured Mucispirillum sp. | reverse complement strand
TTATATATGTGTTTAATGCACCAATTAAAGATGGTGCAGCAGAAACCTCATTCCTTTATAAACTTATTCTTTCATTAGAATATATGTTTGCTATTATGGCAGATAAATTTGATGTTATGATGATTATATTTATGTGTATCCTTGGTGCATTAGTAGCAGTTGCTACTTTAGCAGGCGGTGCAAGAGCCTATGGAGAGTGGGCATCTAAAAAGGTAAAATCACCAGTTAGTGCAAAACTTGCTACTTCTATTTTAGGTATTGTTATTTTTATTGATGACTATTTCAACTGCTTAACTGTTGGAACTGTTATGCGTCCAGTTACAGACCAGCATAAAATTTCCCGTGAAAAACTTGCATATCTTATAGATGCTATGGCTGCTCCAATATGTATTATTGCCCCAATTTCCAGTTGGGCAGCGTCTATTTTAACTTATCTTCCAGAAGATGCAGATAGAATGAAAATGTTTTTAAGCACTATCCCGTTTAATTTTTATGCCCTTTTAACTATTGTAATGGTGTTGCTGCTATCTATATGGAATTTAGACTTTGGACCAATGGCTAAATTTGAAAGACAGGCAAAACATAAAAAAACTCTTGATAATATTAAAACACAAGCTACTCATGCTGATGATTTTTCTAACAGAAACATATCAGAAAAAGGTAAAGTATATGACTTATTAATACCTATATTAGCATTAATCCTATTCTCTGTTTTAGCTATGCTTTATACTGGCGGCTATTTTAGCGAAGATAAAACATTATTTCAGGCTTTTGGTGATACTGATCCTACAAAATCACTTGTTTTAGGCGGCTTTGGTGCTGTTATGGTTGCTTTTATATTATTTTTGCCACGCAGAGTTCTCACTTTCCATGATTTTATGGATGGTATAGTGCTTGGTGTAAAATCAATGGTGACTGCATGTATGATACTTGCTTTTGCATGGACTATTAAAGGTGTCTGCGATGTTCTTTCTACAGGTGTTTATGTAAGCCATATAGTTGAAACATCAAATATGCCTGTGATATTAATTCCTGCAATAGTGTTCCTTGTTGCTGCTATGCTCTCTTTCTCAATAGGTACATCTTGGGGAACATTTGGTATATTAATACCTATTATGGTTACAGTATCTGAAAGTGTAGCCCCAGAACTTCTCATTATAAACCTTGCTGCTACTCTTGCAGGCTCTATTTTTGGCGACCACTGCTCACCTATTTCTGATACCACAATTCTTTCTTCAACAGGTGCTGCCTGCAGCCATATAGACCATGTTACAACACAGATTCCTTATGCTTCTATTGTTGCTGCAGTCTCTCTTATTGGCTTTATTATTGCAGGTCTTACAAAAAGCTGGCTATTTTCATTTGGAGCAGCATTTATACTTCTAATAATTGCACTTTTAATACTCCATAAAAGAAATTCAAGTTTATATGGAGATGAATAATCAACTATCTTTATGAGCTTGCAGATTGCTGCAGGCTCAATTTTTATAAGAGGCAATATGGAAAATATTTTAAATCAAGAAAAATCACTTTATCTTGTAAGACATGCTCATAACCCAGTTCACTGGCAGATTTGGAGCGATAAAGTATTTGAAATGGCAAAAGAATTGAATAAACCTGTATTTGTAAGCATAGGTTATTCTTCATGCCACTGGTGCAGAGTAATGGAAAAAGAGTCCTTTGAAGATGAAGAAACTGCAAAAATATTAAATGAAAAATACATTCCTGTAAAAGTAGATAAAGATGAATATCCTGATGTAGATAAAGAATATCAATTTTATATCCAGTCAACTGGTGCTGCTGGTGGCTGGCCATTATCTGTTTTTTTGACACCAGATAAAGAGCCGTTTTATGCAGGCACTTATTTCCCAAAAGAAAAAAACAGTGCATCACCTGCGTTTAAAACTATACTTGAAAGCATAAGTAATGTATTTCATAATAAATATGATGAAATAGTAAAAGTAATAAATACTAGAGAAGAATTTATTGCATCATTTAATAAAGTAAACAAACCGATTGTTCCAGAGGATAAATTAAAAGAATACAGAAAAAATGAATTTATTAAAATATTTGACTCTGTATATTTTGGATTTAGAGAAAGTGCAAAATTCCCATATATTTCATCTATGATGTATCTGCTTGATAACTTTCAGGAAGAAGAATATGCAGCATTTTTAATAAATACTGCAGATAAAATATGCACTATGGGGCTTTGTGACCATCTTTTTGGCGGTTTTTTCAGATATACAGTAGATAGAGCATGGCAAATACCTCATTTTGAAAAAATGCTTTCTGATAATGCTCAAATATCATCATTTTTAATACAGCTTTATAGAAAAACTGGCAACAGACTTTATTTATATACTGCCCAGAAAGCAATAGATTTTGTGATGTATGGCTCTTTAAGAACTGATTATGGATATTTAGACAGTCTTGATGCTGATTCGCCAAATAATAACGGTGATTATGAAGAAGGATTTTTTTATAAAGTAACTGATAGAGATTTTACTGTTTTAAGTGAAAAAGAGCTTAAAAATTTTCCTAATGAAGCAGGTGTTCACAATGGTATAATATACCTTAAACATAAAGAATATATAAAAGCTGCTGCTCTTGATGTATCGTTAAAAAAAGCAGCCGACAGAATAAGCACTATTAAAGCACACCCTGAACCTGATAACAAAGTAGTAAGCGGCCATAACTTTATGTTCTGCACTACTCTTTTAAATATGTATGAAGCAGAAAATGAACCTTATGAGCTGGAACAGGCACTTGCCCTTTATCATAAACTCCGCCATTTAGTAGTGTATGACAGTAAAGTTTACAGGGGACTTTATGCAGTAGAAGATGAAATAAATAAAATGGTACAGGTAAGTCCTGATAAAAGAAATAATACATATTTAGAAGAATATATTATTAACCACAGAGTGCTGTCTGACCATGTATATTATCTTGAAACAACATTAAAATTTTATGAAATAACTAATGAAAATGAATTTCTTTTAATTGCAAAAAATATTATAAAAGAAATAGAAAATACTTTTGTTGAAGATGGTATCCCATTCCTAGATACAAAACACAGAATAAAAGACAGCTTTGATGATGATAAACCAAATCCTGTTGGGCTGTATTTATATTTAATAAATAAATACAACTCAGATTTAGACATACAGGCTGATAAAAGACTTATTGCCTATGCAGAAGACAGAGCAGCAAGATTTCCAACAGGACACCCAGCAATGATTAGAGCACTAGAATTAATCAATAAATAATAACAGAGGCTAAAATGAGTAATATTGTATTTGAAAAAGGCAGTTTCAAAATAAGGCGTGCAGAAAAAGAAGATGCACTTACTATTTATGAACTTATCAAAGGTATTGCAGAATATGAAAAAATGCTTAATGAAGTGGAAAATACACCTGAAATGATAAAAGAGTGGCTTTTTGAGAAAAAAACTGCAGAAACATATATAGGTGAAGAAGATGGCAAACCTGTGGGCTTTATTTTATTTTTTCATAATTACTCTACTTTTGTTGGCAGAGCAGGAATATATGTGGAAGATTTATTTGTTATTCCTGAAAAAAGATGCAAAGGATATGGCAAATTATTACTAGCTTTTGCAGCACATACAGCAGTTGAAAGAAACTGCGGCAGAATGGAATGGACATGCCTTAACTGGAATAAACCATCACTTGATTTTTATGAAAGTATAGGTGCAGTGAAAATGACAGAATGGACAACTCACCGTCTTACAGGGGATACACTTTTTAATTTTGCAAAATGCTTAAAATAAGTGAAATTACCAAAAAAACTAAACTCAGCCAGTAAATAACTTATTCTTTTCTGCACTGCTGGTTTTTATTCTATAATTATTATAGAAATTAATACACTTTCAAATTTATATTAAACTGTTCTACATTTTTGGACATACCCAAAAATACTAAACAAGTTCATTTTTATACAGCATAAAAAAGCCACCAGTTTAAACTGATGGCTTTTATATACATATTAATTTTTATATTAACTGTATCTATGTATTAACTTATCTAATATAGAGACAAGCTCTTCTACATTTCTTTCAACCTCATCTACAAGAATGTTATTTTCTTCATATTTATGGTTTTCAATATTGCTCATAATTTGAAGCCCTAAATCATGCACTTTTTTATGGATTGGCTCAATAGCTTTAAAATCTTTATCATTACTATATTCATTCATACCTTCATTATAATAAAATTTAACAAATGCACAAGTCATATGATAAGGAAGCTGTATAACATTTTTTGTATAGTTATTAACAAGCAGCCTTCTCATAAAAGCAACATGGGCTGTTTTTGCAGCAATAAATGAACCTGCTTTTGATGCATATTTTATTCCTGTAAATTTAGTTTCAAGAGTATTTAAAGAAATCGCCATATCATTAAATGCCCTAAAAAGCTCAGAAAGTTTATTTGTAATCTGTTCAGATTCTGCACTCATCTCTTTTAAATTAGAGCCTATTTGATGAATAACTGCATTCTGCTCTTCTGAAGCAGCCATAATCTCACTGATAGACTGGTTTAAATCAAGGCTGGAATTATATATATCCTGAAAGTTATTAAAGGAAGAATCAATACCCTCTCTTTGCTCCATAAGCATTTTTGTAATAACATCCATTCTTGATGTAACTGTAGTAATACTTTTTTGCATATCGCTTACTGTTTCACCTATCTGTTTAGTTGAATTGGAAGTTTTTTCTGCTAAATTTCTTACTTCATCTGCAACAACTGCAAACCCGCGACCAGCTTCCCCTGCACGAGCTGCTTCAATAGCGGCATTTAATGCTAAAAGGTTAGTTTGGTCTGAAATTTCATTAATAACCGCAATAACTATTGCAATCTGGTCTGCATTGTCATTTAATACATTCACTTCATTATTTAATTCTTTTATTGCAGAATCTATGTTGTCACTTACATCTCTTGCTTTTTCCATCATAGAGCGACCTTCATTTGTAAGCCCAACTGTCATATTTGATTTTTCGTTAATAGTAGTAGTGTTGACTGTAATATTTTCTGTTGCTATAATCATTTCACTTTGAACGGTGTTGATTGATTGAGATATTTCATTATTTTTTTGAACTAACTCATTTGTAACCATAAGATTTTGAGTAACAAATAAGCCCTGTTTTCCAGTGGTAGACACTGTATCCAGTGTGCTTAAGTAATCATTTTCTGTATTATGCATATACTTATTAATATTATGATAAAACTTTTCCATATCAGGATGATGCTTGATATCTTCATCAGATATACGAACAGAAATATCATTTGTTTGATTTGCAATATTATCCATCAGCTTGACTGCTGCAGTAATCCCTTTTGTTTGAAAATGATAAACCAAAAAATATCCTAAAATTATAACAGCTGCCATTAAAGCATCTATTATAGC
>CAMWVK010000136.1 GCA_947177675.1 uncultured Mucispirillum sp. | reverse complement strand
ATATAATACACTTGATGCAATAATCATATATCACCATAACTATAATATATTAAACCCTGCTAAGTAAGGGGATACTCAGCAGGGTCTTTGTAATATGGGTTTTAGCTGAATGTAGGGTTATCTAGTTCTTCTTTTGTAACTATATATCTATCATCAACTTTTTCTGGTCCGCTGACTTTTGTTATTTTAACAGCAGATACTTTATAATCAGGTTCACCTGATGTTGCATCAACTACATCGCTGCATATAAAGTTAACCATACGGCTGCCTTTTTGGTCATGCATAGGAACAAAACATACACCTTCAAGAGTCATATTAACTATTTTCACTGGTAATATGTTTACACCCCGAACACTTTCTACTTTGACCATATCACCTTGAGATAGTCCAAGTTTTTTTGCATCCTGAACATGTATCTCAATGTATGAGTTAGGGTGAGCAGAAGCAGTTTCTGGTATACGCATAGTCATAGTGCCTGTATGCCACTGTTCAATAACACGACCTGTTGTCATTAAGAATGGATATTCTTTAGAGATTTTTTCACTGGCTTTTGGTTCAGCATCTCTCATAAATACATTAACTTTACCATCTGGTCTGCCATAGAAATACATATCAGCATCAGCAGGTATTTTTAAGCCATATTTTTCAGGGCTGTCAAAAATAGGGTCCATTCCTCTAACATATCTTTTATATGTGCCTGGATGGTCTTCAGATGGGCATGGCCACTGAACACCAGTTGTAGATTCTTTAAGTCTTTTATAAGTAGCACCTGCAAGAGTTTTCTCACTGTTTGCTGTGCAGCCTATATAATCATTCCAAGCCATTTCTGCCATTTTAACTATATCTTCTTCATTGCTCCATGCAATATATTTTTCAAGTCCCATTCTTTTAGCGATTTGGCATGCAATCCAAAGGTCTGGTTTAGTGCCATCTAATGCCTCTACAGCTTTTTCTGTTAAGAAACTTCTTCTTTCAGAGCAGCCATATACACCGCCTTTTTCATATAAAAATGAAGCAGGAAGAACAACTGATGCAAGTTGAGCTGTTCTTGTTGGGAAAATATCTATTACAACAGTAAAAGCGTTTTTTATATTAGGGATAAATTTATTTAAGTTAGGCAGTGTTTGTGCTGGGTTAGTTGTAGATATAACAATACCTTTTATTGGTTTATCTGTTTCATTTTCACCGCCAAGGCTTGAAAAAAGTTTTACAGCAGGAAATCCCGGTTTTGGATTAATTGCTTTACTTGGATTAATGCTGTATTCTGCCACTTTCCAGTATTGTTCTACATGTTTTCTCCATGGTTCTATTACAACTGGTTTACAGCCCGGTAAAAGATGGGAAAGCGAGCCTGTTTCTCTAACGCCGCCGCATGCATTAGGCTGCCCTGTTAATGAGAAAGAGTCTGCTCCAGGTTTACCAAAGTTACCAGTAATTACATGAAGGTTATGGATAAGGTTATTAGCCCATACACCATTTGAACGCTGGTTTAAACCCATACACCAAAGTGACATTGTAGCTCCGCTTTTTGCAAACCATTCTGCAGCCTGTTTAATAGAGGCAGCTGGACAGCCTGTAACTTTTTCCACATATTCTGGAGTGTATTTATCTATAAAATTAATATATTCATCAAAAGATTGAGCCTGTGAACCGTCACCAGAAGTAAATCTTGCATGTTTAGAAATAAATTCTTTATCATGCCAGTCATTTTTGATAATTTCTCTAGCCATACCATTAAATATAGCTAAATCTGTTCCCGGAAGGGATGGCATCCATAAATCAGCAATATTTGAAGTTTGAGTTTTTCTTGGCTCGCATACAATTATTTTTACATCAGGATTTTCTTTTTTATATCTTGCAATTCTTCTAAAAAGAATAGGGTGAGCTTCTGAAGTGTTAGAGCCAGTTAAGAATATACATTTTGCTTTTTCTATATCTTCATAAGCACCAGCAGGCTCATCTGAACCTAATGATGAAAGGTATCCTGCAACAGCAGAAGCCATACATAACCTTGGGTTGCCATCTACCATATTTGAGCCAAAGCCGCCTTTCCATATTTTATTAAAAGTATAGCTTTCTTCTGTTGTGCATTGACCTGAACCATAGTATGCAACAGAATCATAACCATATTTTTTATGAAATTCTTTAAATTTTGTTTCTATTAACGAAAGAGCTTCCTCCCATGAAGCTTTCTCTAATTTACCATTTTTTCTGATAAGAGGAGTAGTTAATCTATCAGGGTGGTATGCAACTTTCCATATATTCATACCTTTAATACATAAAAAGCCTCTAGTATTTGTTTTAGAATCAACATTACCTTTTATAGCAACCATTTTGCCATTTTTAGTGCCAACATAAATACTACAGCCTGTTCCACACATACGGCATACGCCTTTTACCCATTTATCTACTTCCTGAGTAGAAACTGTTTGAACTGTTTGGGTAGGTTTAGTTTCTTTTTTCTTACAGCCTAATGTGATACCAGCTGCAGCTGCTGCACTTGCAGCAAGTGATGTTTTTATTAAATTCCTTCTTGAAATATCCATATTAATTGCCCCCTTTATTTAGTATGAACAGGTTTTGTTTCTTTTGTTACAGTAAAGCTGTGAACTTTATGACATGCAGAGCATATAAGTTTATAATCTGTGCTTTCTGCTTTTCTATTAATAACTGTTGTTTCCTGTGGGTGACATGATAAACATATATTAATATTAGAATCTGCTTTAAATGTAGATTCTTCCCCGTGACATGTAACACATTTTACACTGTTAATCCCATGCATAGAGTTTTCCCATTCCTGATATGCTGCAGGGTCTGCTGGTATTTCTTCAGTGCTGCCTGGAGCATGGCATACAGCACAGTCTTTACCTTCCATTGGTAAAGGGTGTTCTACTACTTCTTTCTGAGCGTAAGACACAGAAAAAATAAGTGAAAATAAAAGTGTTAGAAATATAATAGATTGTTTCATACATTCCTCCAAATAATTTGCTTACAATGATATTATACCATATATTATGAAAATATGTTGTTAAGTTTGTCATTATGTAGAAAAATTATGTAAAGATAAACCTTTACAATTTTTACACTTTTTTTGCAACACATTTACTTTATTGCATGTATGCTATATTTATAAAAATAATATCTTATGAGGAGGATGTTATGAAGAAAAGGCTAAAATATTCAGTAATGGCTTTTATCACAGCTTTATTATTTGTTGCTGCATCTGCATGCACAAATAATAATGGTGCTGCCAGCACTGCTTCTGCGAAACCAGCAGCAGATAATGCAGTTGTTAAAGCAAGCTATGATAGAGGTGCATTAGCTGCAACAAAAGCTGATTTTGCTCTTGCAGCAGGCAAAGTAAAAGCACAGACTGGAAAAACAGATAAAGCAGTATGTTTTTCCTGCCATGAAGGGGTAAGTGAACTTCATACAAGAGGAGCACACAAAGATTTAGACTGTACTAACTGTCACTATGACATTAAGGCTGAACACACAGAAACTCCTACACCAGAAAACAGACCAAAAGTTAATATGAACTGGGAAGCATGCGGACAATGTCATGATAACCAAATGCATTCATTTTTAGAAGTTGGCAAACACAGACCAGCTCGTTTTGAAAAGTCTAACTTTAATGGCCGCTCACCAAACCCTGCATGGGATAAACTAATGGCACCTTATGGTTTTACAAAAGAACATGCTGCAACTCGTTCTCACGCATTAATGCTTATTGACCAATTTGCAGTTGACAGAGCATTTGGCGGTCAGTTTCAGCCAAAAAATGGATGGAATTATATCTTTGAAGCAGGTCCAGTGTGGGATGTATTATATGATGCAAAAGAAAAAGACCCTAACTTTCAAAATCTTCCACAAACTGCAAGAGCTGTTAATCCAGTATGTATGAACTGTAAAACTATGGACCACATGCTTGACTGGGCATATCTTGGTGAGCCAAACCCAAAAGCTAAATGGTCTAGACTTTCTAACCCAGTTGAAATGGCTAAAAATATGAACCATGCTCTTAACTGTTTCTTCTGCCACGACCCACACTCTGCTGAACCAAGAATTGTTCGTGATGCTTTAATTGAAGCTATAACAAGCGATGCTGATTATGCTAAAAATAACCTGTATCAAACAGATGCTAATAAAGTTAAAGCAGAAGTTCGTGTTATTGATACTAGAAGTATGATGGATGATACTGAGCCAAAAATGATTAGAAAAATTGCTATTCTTCCAAAAGATGACCCAAGAAGACAATCATTACAATGTGCTCAATGCCATGTAGAATATAACTGTGGTGCAGGAACTGATTTAGGAACTGGTGAAAAAGTAGGAATGAATGACCCTAGAACAAATCATTTCCCACTTAAAAATGCACTTGCATTATATGACCACTATTTTGTAAACTTAAAATTTGCTGATTTTAAAAATAAATTTTCTGGTGCAATGCTTTGGAAAGGTCAGCACCCAGAATTTGAAACATACTACAACTCTATCCATGATAAAGCTGGCGTATCCTGTGTTCAATGTCACATGGAAACAGTTGGAAAAGGCGGCAAGTTAGAATATACATCTCACTTTGTTCAATCTCCAAGATATATTCTTGATGCTACTTGTTTAACTTCTGACTGTCATGGCACAGGTGCAGATAAACATGCTAACTGGCAGGGTAAAGATGCTGACTATGTGAAAGTTTCTACTAACTGGACAGCAGGAGATGCTAAATACTCTATTGATTCCATTAAAACTTACACTACTGGTAAAATGAGAAAAGCTGAATTTTGGCTTGCAGAGTTAATAGATACAATAGCATTAGCAGAACGATTAGGTGTTGATAAAGCTACGATAGATGCAGCAAGAGTTCAACATTCTAAAGCTCATATCCTTTGGGAATACTGGACTGCAGAAAACTCTGATGGTTTCCATAACCCAGCACTTGCTAGGGAATCATTAACTCAATCAATTAATGAATCTATGAAAGGTTATGATATGCTTGATGCTGCTATGAAAAAATTAGCTGCTAGATAGTAAAATAATACAAGATGCAGGGCGGCAGATTAAGTTTGTCGCCCTGTTTTTTTGACTGTGTAGAAAAATTGAACACTTTATTATTTCTTGTTTATTTTATAAATAATTTATTATATATAAGTTCTTCATAAAATATCTAAGGATAATTCTGATGAAAAATTTTTGTAATTTATATATTAAACCAGCTTTTAAAATATTAGGCTCAATAAAATTTGCATTTTTTTTAATTATATTTATTGTTGTCTTGTCTATAATAGGCATTGTTATTTCAGATGCTACTATTGATAAAATTAAATATAATATTATTATTTCTTTGTTTTTTGATGTATCTTCAAATGAATTTAAAGATTTTGTATCTGCATTTGGTTTTTTAAATATTTATACAAGTCCATTATTTATTACACGGCGTTG
>CAMWVK010000135.1 GCA_947177675.1 uncultured Mucispirillum sp. | reverse complement strand
GAGTTATATTATGGCTGTCAATCGTATTTATGTTACAAAAAGGAATGAACATGCAGTAGAAGCATTAAGGCTTTTTAATATGCTCAAAAATGATGAAGCAATATCAGGGCTTACAAATGTTATTGTATTAAACAGGTATGATGTGGAAGGCTTAACAAAAGAGCAGTTAAATAAAACACTGCATACTGTATTTTCTGAACCTATGGTTGATGATATATATTTAGAAACATATCCTTTTGGCAGCAGTAAATATTTTTCTGTAGAATATCTTCCTGGTCAGTATGACCAAAGAAGTGATAGTGCAGAGCAGTGCATTAAAGTTATGACTGGGGCAGAAAATGCAGCTGTCAGATGTGCTAAAACTTATGTGTTAGAAGGCAGTATCAGTGATGATGATGTAAAAAAAGTTATCAATATTTTAGTTAATACTATTGACCAAAGAATAGCCGCAGAAACAAAGCCTGAAACTCTCTTATTAGTTATGCCAATGCCTGCACCTGTAAAAGCAATAGCTGGGTTTATAAATATGAATGAAAGTGAGCTTCAAAGTTTAATATCATCTTTTGGGTTTGCTATGAATATTGATGATATTAAATTTTCTCAAAGCTATTTTAAAAATCAGGAAAAAAGAAACCCAACAGAAACAGAATTAAAACTGCTTGATACATACTGGTCTGACCACTGCAGACATACTACATTTAATACTATTTTAGAGGATATTAAAATAGAAGATGGGAAATACAGCCAGTTATTTAATGAAGTATTAGAACAATACTACAATATGCGTAAAGAAATATATGGTGAAAGGATAGTAGATAAGCCTGTTTCATTAATGGATATGGCAGTAATCGGTGCAAGAGATGCAAAAAGAAAGGGTCTTTTAAATAATTTAGAAGAAAGTGAAGAAAATAATGCATGTTCTATTGAAATAGATGTAAATATAGATGGCAGAAAAGAAATATGGCTTTTGCAGTTTAAAAATGAAACTCATAACCACCCTACAGAAATTGAGCCGTTTGGTGGTGCTGCAACTTGTGTAGGGGGAGCAATCCGTGACCCGCTTTCTGGCAGAGCTTATGTTTACCAGTCTATGCGTATAAGTGGCGGTGCAGACCCTAGGAAGCCAGTGGCTGACTACTTAAAAGGTAAAAAACTTCCACAGAGAAAAATAGTGCAGGATGCAGCAAAAGGCTTTTCTTCTTATGGCAACCAGATAGGACTTACTACTGGATATGTTCAGGAATTTTATCATGAGGGCTTTACTGCAAAAAGGCTTGAAACTGGTGCAGTAATTGGTGCATGCCCTAAAAAAGCAGTCCGTCGTGAAAGTCCATGTGCTGGCGATTTAATAATACTTATTGGAGGAAGAACTGGCAGAGATGGTGTAGGTGGAGCAACTGGCTCATCAAAAGAGCATGACGCATCATCTATTGAAATATGTGGTGCAGAAGTGCAGAAAGGTAATGCACCAGAAGAACATAAAATACAAAGGCTTTTTAGAAAAGAAAATGTTTCTGCAATGATAAAAAAATGTAACGACTTTGGAGCAGGCGGCGTTGCTGTTGCAATAGGTGAGCTTGCTGATGGGTTAGAGATAGACTTAAACAAAGTGCCTAAAAAATATGAGGGTTTAACAGGAACAGAAACAGCACTTTCAGAATCACAGGAGCGTATGGCTGTTGTGATTGATGCCTCTGATTTAGACGATTTTATAAAAGAATGCAGCAAAGAAAACTTAGAAGCTGCACTTGTTGCAAAAGTTACTGACAGTAAAAGGCTTAAAATGGTCCATGATGGCAAAGTGATTGTAGATATATCAAGAGAGTTTCTTGATTCTGCTGGTGCTGCAAGATACCAAAAAGCATATATTATAAACCCAGAAAAAACAAATTATATAGAAAATAAAAAATACAGCACATTTAAAGAGCTTATTGAAAATACATTATCAGATTTAAATGTATGCTCTCAAAAAGGGTTAGTAGAAATGTTTGACTCTACTATTGGAGCATCAAGTGTAGTAACACCATTTGGCGGTAAAACTGGCAATACTCCTGCTCAAAGTATGATTGCAAAAATACCTGTGCAGAGTGGAGATACTACAACTGTTTCTATTATGGCTTCAGGTTATAATCCGTTTATTATGCAGTGGAGCCCTTTTCATGGTGCTTATTTTGCAGTTATAGAATCAGTTTCAAAAATTACAGCAGCATGTGGCAGGCTTAAAGATATCCGCCTTTCATTTCAGGAATATTTTGAAAGACTTATGCAGGATGAAAAACGCTGGGGCAAGCCAGCAGCAGCACTGCTTGGTGCATTAAAAGCTCAGTATGATTTAGGGATTGCTGCAATAGGTGGTAAAGACAGTATGTCTGGTACATTTAAAGACAGCGATACAGGCAGAGAAATCAGTGTTCCACCTACGCTGATTTCTTTTGCAGTTGCTCCATCTGATTTATCAAATATAGTTACAAACGAACTTATGTTAGATGGTGGAAATATATATTTATTGAAAACACCCCTTGCAGACAATGATTTATTAGATACTGCTGCATTTAAAGAAAACTTAAAAATATTAGAAAAATTAATTGCAGATAAAGTTGTAAAAGCAGTTCATACTGTTACAAATGGCGGCATTATAGAATCTCTTGCAAAAATGGCATTTGGCAATATGGCTGGTCTTAATATTAAAAATTTATCACTTAATGAATTATCATTTCCATTTTACGGCAGTTTTTTAATACAGACTAAAAAAGGCTATGATATTAAAGGTGTTAATAATATTACAGAAATTGCAGAATTAAATAATAATCAAGAATTATCATATAATAATGAAAAAGTTTTATTATTAGATGCTCTTTCCTTATGGCAGAGCCCGTTGGAGCATATTTTCCCAAGTAAAGTGGATGGAGAAAATGTTGTTATTAAACCGCAGGATTATCCAGAAAGAAGCAGTTTGAAAAAAGCAAAAATTATTGTTAAGCCACAGGTTGCAGTGCTTGCACTGCCTGGCACAAACTGCGAATATGATACTAAGCGTATTTTTGAGCATGCTGGCAGCCGCACTGTTGAGCCGTTTGTTTTTAGAAATATGAGAGTAGAAGATGCTTATTCCTCTTGTAATGAGTTTGCAGATTTAGTAAATAAATCACAAATATTAGTGCTTCCTGGTGGATTTAGTGCAGGGGATGAACCTGAGGGTTCTGGTAAATTTTATGTATCTGTTTTAAAAAATAATAAAGTAAGACATGCAGTTGATGATTTAATTAATAAAAGAGACGGCTTGATTATAGGTATATGCAATGGTTTTCAGGCATTAATTAAAACTGGCATATTAACTTATGGTCATATTTGCGATTTATCAGAAGAAGATGCAACACTTTCTTTTAATACAATAGGCAGGCATATTTCTCAAATGGTGCATACAAGAGTAACTTCTCTTAATTCACCATGGATGAATTTAAGAAATATAGGCGAAATAGATATTGTTCCAGTATCACATGGGGAGGGCAGGTTTACAGCTCCGCAGAAAATAATTGATAAGTTTTTTGAAAATGGTCAGGTATTGTTTCAATATACTGATTTAGAGGGCAATATTACAATGAATTCTCCGTATAATCCTAATGGATCAGTAATGGCGATAGAGGGTATATGTTCGCCATGCGGCAGAGCATTAGGCAAAATGGGGCACAGTGAGCGTTTTGGAAATGGTGTTCATATTAACAATAATTATGGCAATATGAACCAGCGTTTATTTGAAGCCGGTGTTAAATATTTTACGGGAGAAGAATAAATATAGAAATGAGGTAAAAATGAGTAGTTATCCATTAATTATTCAAGGTGGTATGGGTATCGCTGTAAGCAATTATCATTTAGCAAAGGCTGTTTCTGTGGCGGGTCAGCTGGGTGTTGTTTCTGGCACAGCAATTGATGCAGTAATGGCTATGCGTCTTCATTATGGGGATATTTTAGGAAATGTTAGAAGAAGTTTAAATAACTTTCCTGTTAAAGAAATAGGTCAGCAGATGATAGATAAGTTTTATAATGCTAATAATAAAATTAAGCAGATGTTTAAATTTACTATGCCTTCATTAAAGATGAGTTATGAAAAAGAAAATGAAATAGTTACGGCTAATTTTTCAGAAGTATTTTTAGCAAAGGAAGGTCATGAAGGTATTGTTGGCATAAACTTTTTAGAAAAAATCCAGTTTCCTAATTTAGCAGGTATATATGGTGCTTTGCTTGCAGGTATTGATTATATAATCATGGGTGCAGGTATTCCAAAAGAGATACCATCAGTTATAGAAAAACTTTGCCGCCATGAGAAAGTAGAATATACATGTAATGTAGAAAATGCTAAAGAGCCTAGAAAAATGATTTTTGACCCGTCAAGGTTTGGGCTTTCTTATTTAAAATTAAAGCGTCCAAAATTTCTTGCTATTATATCATCAAATATTTTAGCAGTTACTTTAATGAAAAAATCACCTGTTGCACCAGATGGCTTTATTATAGAAGGCAATCAGGCTGGAGGTCATAATGCTCCCCCAAGAGTATCTGGAGTATATAATGAAAATGGCGAGCCAGTATATGGCGAAAAAGATATTGTAGATTTAGAAAAAATAAAAGAATTAAATGTTCCTTTCTGGCTTGCAGGCTCTTATGGCACAAAAGAGGGGCTTAAAAAAGCATTAGCAGCAGGGGCAGCAGGCATTCAGGCAGGTTCAGTTTTTGCTTTCACAAAAGAGGCTGGCTTTACTGATGATATAAAGCATAAAGTCCTGTCATCTGAAAACATTAATATTAAAACAGACCCACTTGCTTCACCAACAGGGTTTCCTTTTAAGGTGGCAGATATTGCAGGCACTTTATCAGATGATGCTCTTTATAATAAGAGACAGCGTGTATGCAATCTTGGCTATTTACGCTCATGCTATGAAAAAGAGGATGGCACAATAGGATACAGGTGTGCTGCAGAGCCTGTTGAAATGTATGTTAAAAAGGGTGGAAAAGAAGAAAATACAAGGGGAAGAAAATGTTTATGCAATGCTTTAATGGCTTCAGCCGGCTACCCGTTAATATGCAAGTCTGGTGAAGAAGAAAAACCCCTTGTAACAATGGGAGATGATTATAAATCTGTAATTGCCAGACCTTATGGATATACTGCACAAGATGTTATAGAAGAAATTATTGGCAGTTAATTTTTGTAACTTATTTATATATAAAAATTTATTTCAATTATAATGCTTCCTGAAAAGCGATTTAAGATTTTTAGGAAGTTTTTTCACTTTTAATGAAAAAAATGTGGTAAATTCTAAAAACGATTGCGAAAAAGTGAATAAATAAAAAAGTGGTTGTTAAAACTCTTTAAATAAAATAATATTTTTTAGTCAAAAAATAAATTAAGAGAGGTAACAACCACAAATGGATACTACACCAAAAAGTCGTAAAAATAAAC
>CAMWVK010000134.1 GCA_947177675.1 uncultured Mucispirillum sp. | reverse complement strand
TACTGAATCTGTTTGGTATTTTATAACCTTCTCTTTTCTTATATCTACTAAAAAGATACAAGTCAAGAGTCTAAATCATCATATACCATTGTATAAAAATATTAAATAATATGTCTTTAAAGACATATCCTGCGTTAGCAGGATATGTTATTCAATAGTGACTTGTTTTATTGTATAATGGCTAATGTTATCTTCAGTATATACTTTTAGCATTACATCATAAGTGCCTGAATTCTGATAAGTATGAGTTGGATTTTTTTCGTTCAATGTATTATTATCTCCAAAATTCCATTCCCATTTTACAGCTTGTTTACAGTCACTTAAAAAACAGTAAGAACCTTTGTTTGATGACCAATCTTTAAATGTAACCATATTGCCACTGATGGTGTATGAGAAGTTGGCTCTTAAACCAGTAACAGATATTTTTTGTTCAACTGTATTATTTTGCATTAATTTATCATATACAGTAAGTGTTACTGGATATGTGCCATCTGATATATCATTTGTAATTGGATCTTTAAATTCATGTACAGGATTTTGTTCATTTGATACCATATTACCACTGGCAAGAGAGTGTCCAAAATTCCATTCCCATTTAGTTATTCCATAGTCATCTGTAGATTTATCTGTAAAGGCTACAATATTTCCATTTACTACAAAATCAAAATTCGCTATTGGTTTATCATCATTATTATTGTCTCCATCAGAGCTATTATCGCCACCAGTATTATTGTCTGGTGGATATGGAAATGGTAATGATGGAAGTGGTAATGATTGATTTTTTTCATCTTCAGCACAACCAAATAGTGCAAAAATAGCAAAAAGTGTAATGATTATTTTCTTCATAAGACCCTCTTTAATTTTTGCCTATTCTAACACGGGGGGGGGAATGTCAAGTGTTTTTTAAAAATTCTAAAAATGATGGTAAAAGCTAAAAACGACTGCTTAAACTGCTGCAATTATTTTTATATTTTACAACAAATAAATTTTATAAATATTTCTATTTATTTTTACTGAAATAAATTATATAAATAACAAATTAATCATTTATTTTAATGGAGCAGTTATGCGTGCAGGTATTATTGGTGCAACAGGTTATACAGGGGTGGAGCTTGTAAAAATCATTACAAGACACAGCCAGTTAGAGTTATCAGTTATTACATCAGAAAGTTATGCAGGAAAGCCATTTTCTGAAATATATCCGTTAATGCAGGGAATATGTGATATAATATTAGTAGAAAATGACTTAGAAGAAGTGCCAAAAAAAGCAGATGTCTTTTTCTTATGTCTCCCCCATAAAACTGCTATGGAAACAGCAAAATTTTTATATGAAAAAGGTAAAATAGTTATAGATTTAAGTGCTGATTTTCGTATAAAAGATAAAAATATCTATGAAGAAGTATATGGCACTGTTCATACTGCAGGTTACCTTTTAGAAAAGGCAGTTTATGGTCAGGCAGAAATATATACAAAAGAAATACAGAAAACATCACTGATTGCAGGAGCAGGCTGCTATCCTACATCTATTATCACTCCACTTTATCCACTGCTTGAAAATGGCTTAATTGATGATAATTCATTCATTATAGCAGACAGTAAATCAGGGGTAAGCGGTGCAGGCAGGAAACCAAGCCTTACTAATATATTCTGTGAAGCTAATGAAGATTTAAAACCATACAGCATATTTTCTCATCGTCATAATTCTGAAATTGATTTTATACTTTCAGAGGCACAAAAAAATACACGAGTAATATTTACACCACATTTACTGCCTGTAAACCGTGGTATATTATCTACAATTTATTTTAAAACAAGTGCAGGAAAAGATGAACTTGAAAATACAATAAGAGAAAAATATAAAGGCAGATATTTCATACGGGTAAAAAATACAATACCTGCTATAAGATATGTAGCAAATACTAATTTTATAGATATTGCAGTATATAAAAAAGATGATACAGCCATAATAGTTTCAGCTATTGATAATCTTTTAAAGGGAGCATCAGGTCAGGCTGTGCAGTGTTTTAACATAATGCAGAAGATTGAGGAAACAACTGGTTTAATATAAGATAATATTAAGCTGTATGGTGCAGCCATGTGAAGCATAATGCGAACAAATACTTTGGCGAAATGTAGATTTAAAAATTTTATGGACGAGCCTGCGAGAACTGCCGATTTCCCAACCAAGAGATAAGGAAATAGAAATCGCACAGGTTTAGAGATTTTTGATAAAAGGCAATTTAGATTATTCGCTTATTTCATAAACTTGCGAATGATAAATATATTTAATTATTGTTATTCAAGGGGAGCATTAGCGGCCAAAGAGGCTTAACACTACTTAAACTAGAACATTATAAGATTCTTCGCTATCGCTCTGAATGACAGGGCAGCCACAGGATGTGGCGAGTACTTTTAAACGATTATTAAGCATTGCCCTAGTGAGTAACAAGAAAAAATAAAAATTTTTAATAAAATATATCAAAGGAGGTTAATATGTTAGGCAAAGTAACCTATGGTGGAGTAACAACACCAGCTGGGTTTAGGGCAGCTGCAGCTAATGGAGATATAAAAGGCAAAAAAGCAGAGCGTGATGACTGCGGTTTAATTTTCAGTGATGAGCCTTGTGAATTTGCTGCTGTTTTTACAACCAATGTAGTAAAAGCTGCACCTGTTTTATATGATATGGAAATATTGAAAAAAGGTGGCAAAGTTTCAGCAGTATTTGCAAACTCTGGCAATGCTAATGCCTGCACTGGTGCAGAAGGCTTTAACCACTGTAAGAAAATTGCAGAAGTATATGCAGATGGATTAGAAATAAAAAGTGAGAATATATTAATAGCATCAACTGGTGTAATAGGAGTGCCTCTACCTTTAGAAAAAATCATAAATGTTAGGGATGTTTTAATAGACGGTCTTGCTGATGATAACGGCATTAACTTTGCACAAGCAATTATGACAACAGATACAGCATTAAAAGAAACTGCAGTATGTGTGGAAACAAAAGCAGGTCTTTTCACAATAGGCGGCTGCACAAAAGGGGCAGGCATGATTGCTCCAAGCCTTGCTACAATGCTTTCGTTTATTACAACTGATGCATTAATTGATAGAAATCTTTTGCAGCATGCATTAAATGAGTGTGTAGAAGTAACTTTTAACAGAGTAACTGTTGATGGTGATATGAGTACAAATGATACTGTTCTTTTACTGGCAAATGGTATGAGCGGCACAAAAGTGACTGAAGATAATTATGAAGATTTTAAAGCTGGACTCATTAATGTTATGGATTATCTTGCACATCAGATTGCTCTTGATGGAGAAGGTGCCAGCAGAATGATTACTATTGAAGTAAAAAATGCAGCTAGTGATGAAGAAGCAAAGCTATGTGCATCAAAAATAGCTAATTCGCCACTTGTAAAAACAATGTTTGCAGGCTGCGACCCAAACTGGGGCAGGCTTATGGCTTCGGCTGGTGCAAGTGGTGCAAAGTTTGATCCAGATAAAACAGATATTTATTTTAATGATATGCACTATGTTGCTCAAGGTAAAATTATAGACTATTCATTAGAAGAAAAAGCATATAATATTATGCAGGAAATGCAGTATAAAATTATTATAGATTTACATGCTGGAAACAGTATGGCAAAATTTTATACATGTGATTTAACTCAGGATTATATTAAAATCAATGCAGATTACAGGAGTTAATGTCTTTGGCAAAACCAAAATTTCAAATTAATCTTTCAGACATATCTCAAAAGCCCGGAGTCTATATGTTTATGGACGCAAAGGGCAGAGTAATATATGTAGGCAAAGCAAAAAATTTAAGAAACAGACTTTCTTCTTACTTTAATGCAGGAGAGAAAACTATTAAAACTGAAAAAATGCTTATCCATGCATCATCTGTAAAAACTATTATTACAGAAAATGAAGTGGAAGCATTTTTATTAGAAGCAAATCTCATAAAAACTGAAATGCCTAAATATAATATTCTTCTAAAAGATTCTAAAGGCTATCCTTATGTGAAACTTACCCAGGAAGAATACCCACGGCTTATTTTGACAAGAAATACTCATGATGAAAATGCTGTATATTTTGGTCCCTTTGTAAATGTTGGCGATTTAAAGCATATTATAGAAATGCTGCAGTCTGCCTTTCCGCTTAGAACATGTTCACAATTTAGATTAAAAGAAAGAAAAATCTGTTTAAAATATCAGATAAAAAAATGCTCTGGACCTTGTGAAAACTTAATCAGCCGCGAAGATTATATGAAAACAGTCCATTCTATAAAAAGTTTCTTTAAAGGCAGTGTAGTTGAAGTTAAAGAGCTTATGACTGCCCAAATGAAAGAATATGCAAAAAATCTTGCCTTTGAAGAAGCTGGTAAAATAAGAGATAGAATAATATCTCTTGATAAGCTTTTTTCAAAACAGTCTGTTACTAATATAAGCGATGAAAGAAATATTGATGTATTTTACAAACACTCTATTTCTGGAGTAACAGGTATTACTCAAATATTTGTCCGCAGTGGCAGGATGATTGGTGTATCTACTCACTTTTTTGCAGATACAGAAGATGAGCTTTTGGAAAGATTTGTTATGCAGTTTTATTCAAACACAAGACAGTTTCCAGAGTTTATTGCATTAGCAGGTGATGGGGAAGAATATAATGAAACATTAGAAGAAGCACTATCTCTTATGGCTGGCAAAAAGGTGCATATAAGAAAAAGAGGCATACAGGGACTTCTAAACCTTGCTCAAAAAAATGCAGAACTGCAGACAGAGCAGTATCTTTTAAAAGTAGGAGAAAGAAAAGATGTATCTAGCAGGCTTGCAGAGTTAATTGGTGTAGAAAAAGTATCAAGGGTGGAATGTGTGGATATTTCTCATTTAGGCGGCAGCTTTACTGTGGGAGTATCTGTTGTGGCAGTAAATGGAGAATTTGCAAAACAGTATTATAAAAAATATAGAATTAAGTCTGCTGCAAATGATGACTTTCAATCTATGAGTGAACTTTTCAGCAGAAAAGGAGAAAATATCAGAGAAGGCAGTGATGATGAGGCAGATTTATATATTATAGATGGAGGCACAGGTCAGCTTAATTCTGCTGTGAAAGCAGCGGAAAATGCTGGTATTACTGCACCTTTTATATCAATTAGTAAAAGCAGGTCTCTGCGTCCACAAAAGCATAATTTTGAAGATACCATTGAGCAGATACATCTTCTAAATAGAAAAAATCCTGTTATTATGCGTAAAAATGACCCACTTTTGCACTTTATACAAAGGTTAAGGGATGAATCTCATCGCTTTGCAATAGCATATTCTAGAAACCTTGCTTTAAAAAATATTTCTAAATCACCGCTTTTAAATATTTCTGGCATGGGAGAAAAAAGACTGAAACAACTTTTAACAGCAATTCCAGATATTCATACACGAGAAGAATTATCAGTTAATAT
>CAMWVK010000133.1 GCA_947177675.1 uncultured Mucispirillum sp. | reverse complement strand
ATCTTTATATATTCTTATAAACTGTATTAAAAATTGTAATCAGTGTATGAATTTTTGCGAACTGTTGATATAAAAAACACTATATAAAAAAAGATTTTCTCTCTTTAGTGTTAATTTTCTACATAATTTCTACATAATATACCAGGAATAAAATTTATAACTTAAATTTAACTGATATATCGTTATTTCTGATTAATTTAAGAGTGAATATTATTATATTGTGGTGGGTGTTTTCATTATGCTGGTTAAGCTGCTTGGCGTTTCATCGGCGGTTAAGTATTAAAAATTAACTGCCTTATCTTCTGCTCTTTATCGGGTGGAAAACATTCCTTTAATAAAAGAATAGCTTTTTTATAAATTCTTGCTGTATAAGATTCCGAAAGATTAAGTATACTGCCTATTTCTTTAAAAGTAAGAGAATGTCCATCATAGCCGATATAGTGCTTAATTATAAATCTGCTTCTTTCATCTAATATATCAAATAATTTATTTATACCAGTATTTTTATCATAATCAATCTCTATGTGCTTTTCTGCCTCTTGTATAGTATATTTATCTAAATCTAAATCATCAAGTTCATACTCAAAATTAATAATGGAATTTTTGCCATTGTAGATAGTTTTAGCTCTTTTATCAAACATATAATCTTTTGTTAAAAATTTTATATTATTTGCCTTAAATTCAAATTCTGGATGTTTTTTCTTATACTCATAAGCTGCTTTCAATGCTTCCTGATAGAAATCATCAAAATCAATATCTGTAACACCAGCAAGGGAAGAGTAATACCATTTTTGCAATGCACCTTTTAAATTATCTATATAACTTTGTGCTTTTGTCCATATTTCTATATCAGATATGACTACTTTATCTTGATTAGATTTATCTTTATCAGTTTCATTCATGCTTAATAAATTATTTTTTAACTTATATATAAATCTTTTTGCCTTTCTTTTAGAAAATGCTTTTGAAAGATTATATAATTTATCATATGATTTTTTTATTTTTGCTGGTGTTGTAAACTCTTTAAAATCAAAATAGTTTAATGTGATAAAAGAAAAAATATGCTTTAAAATTAATGGATTATAACCATCATTAAGCATTCTTTTAATAGTCATTTTATAACTTTTAAGCTCACTTTTAGAAAAAGAAATATTTACCTGCTTTAAATATTCTTGATATATGCTAAATAGTTCAGCAGTAAATTTATTTATATCATCAGCACTGTAATTATTTGTGATTTTAGATACATTGATTTTATAATTATAGACACCATAAACAAGTTCAGCTGCAATGTAATCATCAGCTATAAGCTGCTTTAAGATAGAACGAATAGAACTTTCACTGTTATTCACGCCCAGCATTGATTTTAATTTGCTGGCAGATATTCTTATCTCATTGATACCTGATAGTGCATATGTTCTAAATTTGTTTAATAAAGCAGCTGTAAGGTAATGAAAATCATACTTTAAATCAATTCCTTCTATTAGTGCTAATATATCCTGGTTATCAGAAATTACTTTATCAGTCGGTTCATATAAATCTTGGTTGTATATTAAACTATTGCCTTTATATTTGCGAATTAGACCAAGTTCAATAAGCTGTTCCAGCTTAGCTCTTATAGTCTGTTTTGTCTTTTCATTTAAAGTCAGCTTTTTAATATCATTTAAAGTAAGTTTATCTTTTTTAGAAAAAATTATTTGATTAAGCAGGATTGCAAGCTCTAAATCCTGCGTTAATTCCAGCAAATAATCCCGCACTGGTATTTTTACAGAATTATATAAATCTTGACTGTGAAAATGAATTTGCTTTTCTCTTATTTCAGTGCTTATCACAAAGCACCGCCACGAAAGAAAAACAAGAAATTATAGTTTGAAATGCACCGCCTATTAAATAATAGGCGGTAAAAAATGCAACTAGAAACTGGAGAACAAATATAATTATTGAGAAAAATATATAGTATCTGTTTCTAGTTATTAACCTTGTATTAATAAAAACTTTATTAATAAGGTATAAAAGAAGTGCCCAGAGACGGAATCGAACCATCGACACGAGGATTTAGACTCTTCGGTCATTTCACTCCCTCAGAGAGACAGGACAGTAGTAGAATATTATTCTAATCTTTCAAACTTCACACTGTCAATTATGAGCATAGCGAATAATCTTGTTAAATTTTTATTTCAAAATTCGTCCATGAATTTTGAAAACCACACATAGACGAAATAAATCCGTCCATGCTCACTAAAGAAGCCTTATCCTAAGGCTTATATATGTCATTCTGAGCATAGCGAATAATCTATAAATATATTTACTCATTACAGATACTTCGCCTAAAAGGCTCAGTATGACATAAAAAACTGCATTTAAGCTGCCAATAACACATCATCCACTTCCAATTATTAGCACAAAGTTAAGTTTGACTTAATTTATTTTAATGTTTGTATCCTGTAATTTTTAATTTGTATCTGTCAAAAATTCCACTATTATTCTGCTGTATTTCTATATGCACTCCATAAAGCTGTTCCATATTATCAATAGATTCTCTTTCATGCTGTAATATTAAATCTGCAACATCTACATTAGCTTCTATTAATATATTTGCACCTTGATGATGAGCTGCAAGCTGAGTAAGCTGACGCATTATCTCATAACACACTGTTATTTTAGATTTAATTACACCTCTGCCTTCACAGTATGGGCAAGGCTCGCTAATTATCCGTGTTACACTATCACGCACTCTTTTCCTTGTAATTTCCACAAGACCTAATGGTGATATATTAACAACAGATGTTTTTGCTCTGTCTTCTTTTAAATACTGCTCCAAAGTGGTTAAAACTTTTTCTCTATCTTCCACTCTTTCCATATCTATAAAATCTACAATAATAATACCTCCAATATTTCGCATTTTTAACTGATGGGCAATTTCTTTTGATGCTTCTAAGTTTGTTTTTAAAATAGTATCATCAAAATTATGACGACCTACAAATTTACCAGTATTTACATCTATAACTGTTAATGCTTCCGCCTGATCTATAACAATAGAACCGCCTGAACGAAGCCATACTTTTTTATCAAGAAGTCTGTTTACTTCTATCTCCACATTATATAAATCAAAAAGCGGCTCGTCCCCTTGATAATATTCTATTTTTAAATCAAGATTAGATAAATGGTTCACAAAAAATTCCTGCATTTTATCATAATCTGCTTTATTATCTATTAATATTCTAGTAGTATCTGCAGTTACCACATCGCGAAGAAGTTTATATATTAAATTATGGTCTTCATATAAAAGAGATGGTGCTGAAGATGAGTGAGTAACAGCCTCTACCCCTGCCCAAACACCTTTTATGTATTCTAAATCTGCTGCTAATTCTTCTAAACTTAAACCATCACTTACAGTTCTTGCAATAAGCCCCATACCTTCTGGACGAAGTTTAATCAATATATCTTTTAAACGCTCTCTTTCTATTTCATTTTCTATTTTTCTTGATACACCAATATGCTCATACCCCGGCATTAAAACAAGATATCTGCCGGGTATTGTTAAATGAGTAGTAAGTCTTGCACCTTTTGCTGCGATTGCATCTTTTGCAACCTGCACAATTATTTCCTGCCCTTCTGTTAATATTTCTGCAATAGGGGCATAATGCTGCTGTTCTGAATGGATTTCTCTGCTTACACTTGCTGGGCTGTCTTCTTTATCATAGTTTTCACTGCTTTCGCTGTCATCTTCTGATATATTTTCTTCATAGCTTAATTCATCGCTGCTGCTGGTATAAATATCTGCAATATGCAAAAAAGCAGCTCTTTGCAAACCAATCTCAACAAAGGCAGACTGCATTCCGGGCAATACTTTTACTACCTTTCCTTTATATATATTACCTGCTGCACTTTTTTTATTAACTCTTTCTATAAAAATTTCTGATACATTACCGCCTGTTAGGACAGCAGCACGCACTTCCCGCATTCCTGAATTTATAAGTATTTCTTTGGACATATAATCTCCTATTAAAAAATACATCCCTGTATTTTTTAAATAACGCTCTGACGGAGTAAATCCGTCTATCGCTTACGCAAGCGACGCCACTTCCTGTGGCTTATAATAATCTCATATTAAAAAATACATCCCTGCATTTTTTAAATAACGCTCTGACGGAGTAAATCCATTTGCCTGCCCACTAAAGCAGGCTTGTCATAGCCTGTTTCATTATAAATCAACCCTGTTTTCCAAGGCTCTTAAAACAGTTATTTCATCTGCATATTCTAAATGAGAGCCAATAGGAATGCCACTTGCAAGTTTTGTAACCTTTAAATTAGGTATATTCTGAAGTATTTTTCCTATGTATGATGCAGTTGTTTCCCCGTCCGCATCTGGATTTGTGGCAATAATAACTTCTTTTATACGAAGTTTCTCTACTCTTTCAATTAATTTATTAAAACTTAAATCTGATGGACCAATACCATCAAGTGGCGATATTTTACCACCTAAAACATGATAAAGCCCATTAAACCTGCCTGTATTTTCTATAAAAAATACATCCTTTGCTTCTTCAACTATACATATTATATCTTTATTTCTGTGTTCATCACTGCATACTCTGCATATATCATCTTCTGCAATAGAACCGCACTCTTTACAGAATTTAATATTGTCTTTCAGTTTTTTAATAGCATCAGAAAGTTTATATGCCTGCTCTGGTTTTATTTTTAATATATGAAGTGCAAGACGGGCAGCCGTTTTCCTGCCCACCCCCGGAAGTCTTGAAAGCTCATGAACACAGTCATCAAAAACTTGAATATTCTGCATTAAAATCTTATCCCTTTATTAAAACATTCCCGGAATATTTAAACCGCCAGTAATGCCCTGAAGTTTATCCTGCATAAGCTGATTTGCTTTTTTCATACCCTCATTAACTGCTGCTGCAATTAAATCCTGCAGCATTTCCACATCATCTGGATTCACAACATCTTTTTCTATTATTATTTCTAAAAGTTCCTGTTTACCGTTTACTTTAACAGATACCATACCGCCTCCAGCACTTGCTTCTACAACTTGAGCTGCTGCCTCTGCTTGAGCTTCTTCCATTTTCTTCTGCATTTTTTGTGCTTGATGCATAATCTGCTGCATATTCATAATATTCACCTCATATTCTTATATATTTTAATTCTTTTCTATACTAATTATCTGGCAGCCTAATTCTTTTTCAGCCATTTTTAAAAATTCATTATCTTTTATTTCTTCTTTCATTTTCTGCACAGCAAAACTTTCTATTTTGTGTGCCTGCACTCCTTTTATAGACGGCTGCACCTCTTCTATTATACTGTCTTCACCTTTTAAATCAGGGCTTTTTTTTTCTGATACTGTCCCTATATCAGCTTTTTTTTTACTGTCAACTATATTAATATTAAATTTAAATATAATTTTTTTTATTTTTTAAATTTAATGAAAAAAAAAAATTTT
>CAMWVK010000132.1 GCA_947177675.1 uncultured Mucispirillum sp. | reverse complement strand
ATAACATATTGATAAACCAATGTCAAAGAAAAAAATAAATTTAAAAAATCTATCTTTTTTATTGCCATATCAGTCATATATCGCTATCTTCCATTTCAAGTAGTTATGTTTTAGGTAACTGTATTTCAGTATGAAGGGTTAGGATTATGGACTTTCAAAGTTTTTCAGAAAAAATAGCAGGTCTTGATTACAGCAGGTTAGAGCAGGACGCTCTCTTATGCAGAGGCGATATTCTTACAATGACAACACTTGCTGCAAGCGGTCACCCAGGCGGCTCAATGTCAACGATTGATTCTCTTTTAACAGTTTACAATGTTGCAAACATTAACCGTAATAATCTTTATGATTTAAACAGAGACAGGATTTTTGTTTCTCATGGTCATATATCACCTGCAGTTTATTCATGCCTTGCTAAAAAAGGTATTTTACCACAGGATGAATATATTGCATATTTCAGAAAAGCAGGAAGTATGTATGAAGGTCATATTGAACGCTCTATTCCCGGTGTTGAATGGACAACAGGTAATCTTGGTCAAGGTCTTTCTGCAGCATGTGGTGCTGCTGTTGCTGGCAAAGTTAATGGCAATGATTTTGATATTTATGTGTTTATGGGCGATGGTGAGCATGAAAAAGGTCAGATTACAGAAGCTAGAAGATTTGCAGTTAAATATAACCTTTCAAATATTACTGTAATTGTTGACTATAATGCGTTACAGATTTCTGGTGATATTTCTAAAGTTATGCCTTCTATGAATATTGCAGAAAGTTATAAATCAGACGGCTGGGAAGTGCTGCAGATAGATGGTCATAATTTTAAAGAAATAGCTGGTGCTTTATTAAAAGCAAAATCATGCAGCAAACCAGTATGTATTATTGCTGAAACTGCAATGGGCAGCGGTGTTTCTTTTATGGAACATGAAGCAGGCTTTCATGGTGCTCCACTTTCAGAAGAACAGTATTATGAAGCTGTGAAAGAGTTAAAATTAGAGCCAGCTCTTGAAAAATATAAAGAAATGCGTAAAGGCTTTATGTGGGCAGCTCCACATATAAAAGCAGAAAACCCTAAAATAAATATAAATGCAGGCAGTCGCATTATTTATAATGCTGATGTTAAAACTGATAATAGAAGTGCTTTTGGTGCTGCTTTATTAGATTTAGTAAAATTAAATAAACTTAAAGAATATACAGATATAGTTGTTTTTGACTGTGATTTAGCAGGTTCAGTAAAAACAAATGGTGTTGAAAAAAATTATCCTGAAAACTTCTTCCAGTGTGGTATTTCAGAGCATCATACAGCAGTATGTGCTGGTGCTGCCTCAGTTAATGGTGTTATAAGTTTTTTTGCAGATTTTGGTATGTTTGGTGTTGATGAAGTATATAACCAGCAGCGTTTGAATGAAATCAACTCATCTAATGTAAAAGTGGTTACTACACATGTAGGTATTGATGTTGGAGAAGATGGCAAAACTCATATGTGTATTGACTATATAGGGCTTTTAAGAAATATATTTGATTTTAAAATCATTGTGCCTGCTGACCCTAATCAGGTTGATACAGTTATCAGATATGCAGCAAAAGAACAGGGCAATTTTCATATAGCTATGGGAAGATCAAAAATACCTGTGATTACAAAAGAAGATGGCTCTGTATTTTTTGATGAAAATTATAAATATAATTACGGCAAAACTGATGTTATAAGACAGGGCAGTGATGGTGCAATATTAGCTTACGGATCTACATTATATAGAGCAGTGCAGGTGCATGATATATTAAAATTAAAAGGCTTAAATTTTGCAGTTATTAATGTATCTTGTCCTGCATATATAGATAATGAATCATTTAATAAAATAACAGAATACAAAAAAGTATTTACTTATGAAGACCATATATCATCAACGGGTTTATTTGGCACAATAGCTAATATGGCTTTAAGCAGAAAGAAATTTATTGATGCAGCATATTTTGGTGTTAATGAATTTCCAATGTCTGGTAAATCTGATGAAATATATAATATGCTTTCATTAAGCCCTGAAAAAGTGGCAGAAAGAATTATTAAAGAAATGGGTGTATAATTGATAATTTTTGGAAGAAACCCTGTAATAGAAGCTAAAAAAAGCGGCAAAGCAAAAAAGATAATTGTTAGACATGGAGCAAATATCCATTTTGATAATATAGATATACCTTTTGAAGTGCTGGGAAGGCGGGCTTTTGAAGAAAGATATGGCACAGAAACTCAAGGAGTAGTATGTGTTGTAGATGATTTTGAATATGCAGAATTAAAAGATATTCTTAAAAAATCGTCATCAATAGATGGTGTTGTATTTTTAGATAAAATACAGGATCCACATAATTTTGGTGCAGTAATAAGAGCATGTCACTGCTTTGGTATAAGGCATATTATTGTTCCGCGACATGACCAAGCCCGTGTCAGCCCTGTTGTATATAAAGCCAGTGCAGGCTCATTGTTTTACACAGAAATATGTGAGACGGTTAATCTTGGTCAGGCAATAGATGAATTTAAAAACAAAGGTTTCTCTATTGCTGCAGCAGATATTAATGGTGATATTAATTTAAAATCAGCATCAAGTATTGTAAAATTTCCACTTGGTGTTATAATAGGTTCAGAGGGCAGGGGTATAAGAGGAAGTATTCTTGAACGAGCTGATTATAAACTTAAAATTAACATGGCTTCTGATATAGATTCCCTTAATGCTTCAATGAGCTGTGCTGTTATACTTTATCAGCTTTTTAGCAGGTAGTATATGGCAGCAGTTAGACTTGCAGTTGAGGGCAGGGTTAGGGATAAAGTAATTATTGATAATATATGCGAATATCAAAAACGCCTTTCTCCATATTTTAAACTGGAGCTTGCAGAACTTGGAGAGAGTGGCAGATATTTTGAAAAATTAAGTAAACAACAAGCTGCATCAGAAATATTTATAGCTATGGATACATGTGGTAAAAAGTTTACAAGCGAAGGGTTTGCAGAATGGTTTGATGCTAAACGCAGCCTTTCAAAAAATATAACTTTTGTAATAGGGGAGGCAACAGGGCTGTCTAAACAGGCAAAAGAGGCAGCATGTGAGTTTATATCCCTTTCTGATATGACATTTTCATATAAACTAAGTCTTATGATAATGGCAGAGCAGATATACAGGGCTGTAACAATTATCACTGGTCACCCCTATCACAAGTAGGAGCGTAAGATGGATAAGGCGACTAAGGAGCATTTTCGTGAAAAACTGCTTGCTATGAAAAAAGAGCTTATAGAAGCATTAAACAGCAAGTATAACGAAGCATTAGAGCTTGGTTCTGATGGTATTCAGGATACAGCTGATGAAGCATATAATCTTTACAATAAGAATATTATGCTTGGCAGAGTTGAAACAGATGCTCTTAAACTAAGACTTGTTGATCAAGCTTTGCAGAGAATTGAAAATGATACTTATGGCGTATGTATAGAATGTGAGGAAGAAATAAATCCTCGCAGACTTGAATATGTTCCATTTGCAAGATACTGCACAGAATGTAAAAGTGAGCTGGAGAAAAAAGGCTTAATTAAAATGTAGTATGGCTTTTTTAAGGGGCATTTTTCCCCCTTTTGAATATATAAAGCTGCCTTATTTTATATAAGGCAGCTCTCACTGGGCTTTATAAGTCATTATCTGCTGTAATTTTTCACTTATTATTTTCATAATAAGTATGGTTTTGTTCGCTCTAAATTCCATAAAAACTTTCACCATTTCTATATCTGCACAATAATTTATAATATCTTAATAAGCTTGAGCCTACTCAAAAAATTGGATAAGCTGTATAAGGAGCTTATTCATTCAATAACAAGTATTTTGAGAATTTACCTTATGTATATTCAGATACTTCGCCTAAAAGGCTCAGTATAACATAAGCAGAAGTATTTATATTATAAATCACTTCGCATACTGTCTATTCTGAGCCTGATTTATTGGGAGTGTGTTTTTGCAAGAACACTTTTTCCGACTGAGAGATAAGGAATCAAAAGTCCATAGCTGGAGAAGTGTCTTAAAATATATAAATCTCTTTACTCTATGACAGTTTAAACAGTGATATGCATACAAATTATCAGCCATTAAGACACTTCGCTCGTTTCACTCTCTCTGTGAGACATAAATGGTATTTAATCCTAAAAACCTATGTCATTCAGACGAGCGTTTTTTGCGACACAATGGCTTTCCGACTGAGAGATAAGGAATCAAAAGTCCATAGCTGGAGAAGTGTCTTAAAATATATAAATCTCTTTACTCTATGACAGTTTAAACAGTGATACGCATACAAATTATCAGCCATTAAGACACTTCATTTGTTTTACTCTCTCTAATAGATGTGGCAAGCAGGTTAATATTTTATTGGTTTGTATTTCTGCCATATATGTTAATCAATATTATTTCAGCATTTGTTCCAATAAAAATGTGCTGGATAAAATAAGAAAAATAATAATAACAAGTCATATATTGTAAGTGTAAAAAAAGCCAGATAAAGTCTGAAAGCAATGTATGAGCCAAAAACAATATTTTGAAGTAAAATTAATAACAATACCTATATTGTATCTATTTACATATTAGTGCATTATTACTGCTTTTATATTATTTATTTGTTACATTAATCAGCATTATTTCAGAATCAGTGCCTACTCGGACAGGCGGTCCCCATAAGCCAAGCCCGCTTGTAACAAAATAGTGAAATCCATCATATTTTATCATTCCATGTGATAACTCATACATTTTTTTTACAATAAGATTTACAGGAAAAAACTGTCCGTCATGAGTATGTCCTGAAATCTGTATATCAGCATTTATTTTCTTTCCATCATCTAAACCTTTTGGAATATGGTCAATTATAATTACTGGTTTTGTTTTATCATTTATTCTGTTATATAATGTTTCAATATTTGTTCTTTCATCATTAGATGAATTAGTATGACGCAGGCTGTCCCTGCCTATAATATAAACTTCTTTTTTTGGAATATACACAACATCATCTATTAATGTTTTAAATCCAGCTTTATCAAATACTGCTAATATATCCCTCTGATTTCCACTGTAATATTCATGGTTACCAAATACTGCATATACCCCAAATGGTGCTTCCAGCTTTTTAAATTCTTCAATATACTCTTCTGTAAAGTCGCATATATTATTATCTATAATATCGCCAACAATTAAAACAAAATCAGGTTTTAGGCTGTTTATTCTTTGTATTTCTCTGCCAAGCCTTGCTGGTGTCATATCAGAGCCGATATGAATATCTGCCAGAGCTGCAAAAGTAAATGGGGTATGTACTGTTTTGTTTAAAGTAATATTATATTCATTAATTTTTGTGAGATGACTGTTTAAAAAACCAAGTAAGCATATAATCACAGTCATAGTTACAGAAATAATTCCTTGAAGATAATGACTGATAAATGGTGTTTTAAGCAGCTTAAAAATTAATTTGATAAAATCAGTAAATAGATAAAAGATAAATAAATATATATAT
>CAMWVK010000131.1 GCA_947177675.1 uncultured Mucispirillum sp. | reverse complement strand
AGTATCAATATCCATAGTTGTAATAATATTTGCCACAGATTTTGGTTTAGATGTGGAATAAATTTTTACAAGGTTATCAAGTTCTTTATTCTGCTGCTCTCCTAATGATTTAAGCTGAGAAGAAACTTCATCTCTTATCTTTTTAATATCGTTTTCCCTTGCAAGTAAATCCTGCTCCATAGCATTAAGCCTTGCTTCTTTGGCATTTAAATCTGCTTCGCGGATATTTAAATTTTTCTCTTTTTCTCTTAATTCTTTTAATATTGCTGTTGTATCTATTATTTTACTATTCTGCTCCTCTGCATAGGATGATATTGAAATTGTAAAGAAAATTGTTAAAAATATTAAAAAATTATATATTTTATCCATTATTCACCTTTATATTGTCATTATTATTAATACTATTATAATCTATAAAACAATAATTACCTATATCCCTTGATTTAATAGTTTTAATTGCTATATCAGAATTATCAATTCCTATAAAATATCTCTCATTTTTATAAGCTGCATTTAAAAAACTGCCACTTCCAGCAAAACAGTCCAACAATAATGAATCTTTATTGGAAGACTGTTTTATAATCATATCAAGCATATCTTCATTTTTATGTGTAGGATACAGTGGATATTGAGGGTCTTTGTAATCAAGCCATACATCTTGAATTTTTGATCCTTTATACTCATCAGCATACTTAATTATACGAGGATTGCCTGTTCTAGACCACTCTATTAACCCGTTATTATTAAGTTTTTCTAATTCTGATATATCCATTCTCCAATGTCTTCCTTTTGGTGGGTATAGCCCTTGCCATAAAGAATTTGTTTTTCCAGCCATAGTTTCACCGGGAGCATGACATGGTACAGTTGTATATCGTCTACCTTCACTATCAACTTTTGGAAATTTTTTATCTATATTATCCAGTGTATATTGTTTTATTTCATTCCAAATATAATTATTGTTATTTTTTACATAAAATAATATCATATCTTTTATATTGCCGTATGCTTTTCTTGCAAAATTTTTAGGGTTTGATTTTATACGAGTAATATCGTTTTTAAAGCAGTCTACACCAAATATTTCATCCAATAAAATTTTTATGTAATGACCTATTTTATAGTCAATATGTATGTATAATGATCCCTGCTCTGATAATAACTCTCTCAATAAAATAAGTCTTTTTCTCAGAAAATTAAAATAATCATTTCTATTAAATTTATCAGAATATGCTTTTTCTCTATCTAATTTACTACTACTAATAGTATTTGCCCTGTCTTTTGATATATAAAAATCATTATTAGTAAAAAAAGGTGGATCTATGTATATCAAATCTATAGTATTACTGTTATAATTTAAAAGACTGCTCAAAACACTAAAATTATCACCAAAATATAAATAAGAGTGTTTGCTGTCATACTCTATTGGCTTAAACATTTTAGCAGCTTTTACAATATTCTCTTTGCTTTGTTTATTTGGATATTCTAATATCATAATACCTCTATATAGTTAATAAACTGACCTAAAAGTAAAGCAGACATTATATAGTTATCTTGATATTCCAGTAATTTTTTATACATTTTATTATTACCTTGAATATAGCAAACTCCATCTAAAATGCTTATAGGAATAACATTTTTATTGTATGAAGATGTTAATGTCAACATTGCATCTTCTAGCTGTAAGTTTTGGTGTCCCCCATAATCTGTTAAAAACTTTGCTTCACCTACAATATATTTAATATTATCATTGTTTATATTTTTTATTCGTGCAATGAAATCAATGCCTTTATTCCTATGATAACCTAGATAATCTTTTGCAAATAACATCATAGAATTGTCTGATGAATTTAAAATTGCAGTATCATTTGATTTTAAAAATTCATCTAATTCATTATATACTTTTATACAAATTATAGAGTTTTTACTAATCCAGTTCTTAAACATTGGTCCCATTTGCCTGTTTGTTTCTTTTGGCACAGTAGATTTTTCAATAATTGTATCAAAATCCATACCATATAATATACTTGCAATGCGATTTACTGTTCTAGTATTTAAATCAATTGATTTTGGATACCTGCGAAAAAAAGAAACAAAAGAATCTTTAAAGGGAAAAAGTTCAAGTCTTAATAATTCTTTTATTAATAAATTACTATTCTTTTGATTATAATATTTTTCTATATTACAAACTGCTGCATCATCAAGACATCTAGCTGAACTAGGAATAACAGGATATACAGCATAAAGTCTGTCTAAATAATCTTTATTCATAGCAATATCTATACTTTGTGTTAGGAAGTGATTCATTTTATTCTGCTCCTTATTCTTCCTTATATCCTCTTGTAATATTTATTTCATCTATCTGCATCATTTCCTGTTTTTTTACATATTCAGCATAATTAAGCAAATGTTTTGCTTTTAATTTTTCCATTACTTTTACATCATTTAATGACTTTTTTAATACTTCCTTTTGTTTTTCCACTTCTTTTGCTGCCATCTGCACTTTTGTTTCACATAATAATAAATCATTCTGCCTGACAGCTATATATTTATTATACATTTCTATAAAATCAAATAAACCTTTTGCTCTATCCTGCTCTAACTGGCTGTTTTTGGCTTTTATATCTTCCATAACAGAAGTCATCTCTTCATAAGCCTGCTTTTCTTTTAACTGTAAATCTGCCAGTATTATTTTTTCTCTTTCAAGGGCTTTTTCTCTTAATTCTAATACTTTTTCAAGTTTAAATTTTTTATTCATATATTATTTTATGCTTTACCTGTTATAGTTTTCATAATGCCTAGTGTTTCTTCCATAGTAAATTTTTCATTTTTGCCCTGTTTTAAAAAGTTATTCACTGCATTATTTTTTGCAATTGCTTCATCAATTTTAGGATTTGAGCCTTTTGAGTATGCACCAATATTAATTAAATCTTCTGCCTCTCTGTATGTAGCTATTAAATCACGGATTTTACCAGCCATAGCAATATGTTCTGGTGCTGATACTTCTGTCATAAGACGAGATGCACTAACCATTACATTTATTGCTGGAAAATGGTTTTTTGCTCCAAGACTTCTGTCTAATACAATATGACCGTCAATAATAGAGCGGACAGTATCTGCAATAGGGTCATTCATATCATCACCTTCAGAAAGAACTGTATAAAGCCCTGTAATAGAGCCTTCCCCCTCTGTTGTGCCTGCTCTTTCTAAAAGTTTAGGCAAAAGTCCAAAAACAGAAGGTGTGTAACCTTTTGTGGTAGGTGGCTCGCCAACAGTCAAGCCTATTTCCCTTTGAGCCATTGCAAAGCGGGTTACACTATCCATCATAAGCATAACTTCTTTACCTTCATCTCTAAAATATTCTGCAATTGCTGTTGCTGCAAATGCTCCAAGTCTTCTCACCAAGGCAGACTGGTCACTTGTTGCAACAACTACTACACTTCGTTTTAAGCCTTCTTCCCCTAAATCTCTCTCTATAAACTCTCTTACTTCTCTGCCCCGTTCGCCTATTAATGCAATAACATTCACTTGTGCACTTGTATTTCTTGCAATCATACCTAAAAGCACACTTTTACCAACACCAGAACCTGCAAATATACCCACACGCTGACCACTGCCAGATGTTAAAAGCCCGTCTATTGCTTTCACTCCTGTAGAGATTGGTGTTTTAATAACACGCCTAAGCAGCGGAGGCGGTGGTGCTGCACTAATTGGCACAGGGTGTACATTTAACAAAGGACCTTTGCCGTCCATTGGGTTTCCAAAGCCATCAAGCACTCTGCCTAAAAGGCTTTCTCCAACAAACACTTTGTTACCGTCACTTACTTCACTTACAATGCTGCCCGGTGCAATACCCTCATTTTCACCATAAGGCATAAGCACTACTCTGTCATCACGAAAGCCAATAATTTCAGCATATATATCTGTGCCTATAACAGTTCTAATAGTGCAGCGGCTGCCAATACTTATTAAAGGTCCGTCAGCTTCTACCACAAGCCCTGCAATTTTTGTAACTCTGCCTGTAAGTGTTATTTTAGTTTCTGGTTTAACTGCTTTTAGCAGCTGTAAGTTGCGCATTTATCTCTTTTTCCAAATCATTAATCATAGTATCTACATTTAAAGCAATTTCTCCAGATTTAGAATCTACAATAACTGCTCCTTTTGGTATAGAAACATCTCCTGTTACTTCATAATCAATAAGTCCAGCCTGAGTGATTTCCACATCTTCTGGATTTACTTTAAATTTTATATCTCTAAATTCATGAAGTCTTGATAAATTCTGTTTTATAATATTTAGTGCAAAACTGTCATTAATCTTTCTTTCCTGACCTATCAGCGTTTTAACAAAACCAATAACTGTTGCAGGTATCTGCTCATCTACTGCATCAATTGATGACTTTATTTCATCTAATTTTGAAAGTGCATCTTTATAAAATAAGGCTAGTTTTTCCATATAATCTGCTTTTTCAGCTTCATAGCTTTTTTCAAACTCAATTTTAGCCTGCTCAAAGCCTTCCTGCCTGCCTTCTGCTTTTGATGCTGCAAGCTGCTCTGGCAGTGTAGTTTTTAATGTTTCAAGCTCAGCATTTGCAGTATCCAGCTGTTTATCCCTTTCCATTAATGCTTTTTCAACAGTTAATTTTAAAGCTTCCATTTCTTCTGCATGTGCTTTATAGCCATCAATCTGCTCTTTATATGATGCAAGCTCATTTTTTAATGCTTCCAGCTCATCTTCACTGATTAATGGAGACATTGCAGGGTTAGGAATAAATTCTTCATTTGAAATTATGCTGTTTTTATTATGCTCTGCCTGTGGTGCATTATTATCAGAAACTGTCTGCATTACAGGAATATCTTCCAGCGGTAAATCATCTTCTGCCTTATCATTATTTCTTGAACGCACAACAGTTGGAGACTTTGGTCCATCATCAAATCCATCAGAAAACATTGGTGCTTCAACAAAGCCCTGACCTAACTTTCCTGCTGGCATATCTACCTTTTCACCAACAATGCCGTCTTCTGCTTTTGCAAGGCGGGAAGGCGGCCAGTAATCTTTATCAGTAACTTCATCTTCATATTCTTCTATTGTATCAGGTTCTTCCTCGCCAGAATCACTAAACATATCCTGCACTGATAATTCTTCGTCATCAGCAAAAGAGCGTAAATTATAATCTTTTTCGCCACGCTCAACTGTGGCAAACTCTCTCATTTTAAATACACCCTCTGACCTGTCCTCTTTGATTACTTTTGATGACATAAACGGCTCCTATTAAATAACATAAAAAAATACACTTTATATTTTTGTATTCTTTTATCTACACTCTGACAAAACAAATTCCTATATCGCTCATAATACATAATGCCACTATCCAGCTATGCACTGCTATTTTCTCGCTACTCGCTTGGGAAATACCTGCATCGCTTGTCCGCTATGGCTTTTAAATAATATAAAAATTCACATTGTATTTTTTTATCTATACTATAAAATTATAAAGAAACCAATGGATTTATCAACGGTGAAGAAGAAGCTT
>CAMWVK010000130.1 GCA_947177675.1 uncultured Mucispirillum sp. | reverse complement strand
ATATATAACTGTGCCTGACAAAATACCTATAATCAAAGATGAAACAACATCTTTAGATTTTAATGCTAAAATGATTGCAATAATCGGTGGTAAAATAGATAAAAAACCAACATTAATATGTTCCACAATTATTCTCCTAAAAAGTAAAATGTAGAAGTAATGTTATTATATAATCTTAATTTTATCAACAAAAATTTTTTGTTTTATATATTCTTGTAACTTTATTTATAATTTGATATTATAAATGAAAAGGAGTAAAAATATGGCAAAAGAAATAAAAATACAGATAAGATTTAATGATTTAGATGGTTATGGTCATGTAAATAATTCTGTTTATTTGAGCTACTGCGAAATAGCACGGACAAACTGTTATGCAGATATTTTTCATAATAGTATTGAAAATAAAATGTGGTTTATTTTAACAAGTGCAGAAGTGCATTATAAAAAATTTTTAAAATTAGAAGATAAAGCCTTTGTTAAACTGTGGCTTTCTAGTGCAAAAGGTGCATTGTTTACTTTTGAATATGAAATACATGATGGAAAAGGCACCATATATGCAACAGCAAAAACTACTCATGCAGTATATGATGCGGTGAAAAATAAGCCTGTAAGAGTTCCACAGGCTATAATAGATGAAGTTGAACCCTCATAATATATTACTTATATTTTCCATAGAAAAGAGATATGGTTAAAAAGCCTGCTGCAATATATCCAATTGTAGTAAAAAGCGGCAGGTTAAATATTACAGGCTGAATATCAACTGTAGCTATAAGGCTGGATCCTATTATTATAGCAACAGTTATTAAAGCAAGTATTATTCTACTTATCATTCTATCTATAAATGACTGGGTATTTTCTGAAATCTGCAACTCAGAATTAACTTTAACCTGCCCTTTTGCTATCATTTGCAGAATATCTATTGTAAATCCTGGAATTAAAGCCAGCTTTTCTAAACTTCCGCTTAATTCCATTGCTGCTTTCTGCACTTTTTTTGTAAATTCGGAAACAGGGTTTTTGCTGTTTTTAATATGTGTTGCAGTAATATCTATCACATTAATATCTGGATTTAAAAAGGCAATAACACCTTCTAATGTCATAATACCGCGGGCAAGCATAGAGATAGTTGATGGAATTTGTATCTGATGACTTCTAAGTGTTTCAAGCAGTTCACTGACGATACCTGCAAGGCTCATATTTCCTAAATCCATAGTGCCGTATTTATTAAGAAATAAATCAATATCAGAATAAAGCCTTACATGGTCAATATCTTTTGAAGGGTTGCCAAGAGTTAAGGCAATATCTTTTATTCTGCTGGTATCATGTTTTGCAACAGATGTAATTAAATCAGCAATAAGTCCTCTGTCTCTAGGGCTTAATTTACCCATCATACCTAAATCTATCCACACAATCTGACCGTTTCTTATTTTAATATTGCCAGGGTGGGGGTCTGCATGGAAAAATCCATAATCAATAACTTGAGTAATATAATCTTCAGCAAGTTTTGCAGCTATTTCTTTTTTATCATATCCGCCTTCATTGATGGCTTTTTCATTATCAATAAAAAATCCTTCCACATATTCCATAACAAGTATTTTTTCAGAGCTGAGTTCGGTATATACTTTTGGACATATAGCATACTTCACATCTTTATGGTTATTATAAAATGTAACAGCATTTTCAGCTTCTTTAAGAAAGTTCATTTCTTCTTGTGCAGTTTTCCAAAGTTCGTCAAGTATTGTTTTAAAATCAATAACAGTTTCTTTTTTTACTTTCTGCACCATATTTGCAACATGACGCATAAGCTTAATATCCTGCTCCATTCGTTTGTATATATCACGCCTTTGGATTTTTAAGACAACAGGAGTGCCGCTGTTTTTAAGTTTTGCAGAATGAACCTGAGCAATAGATGCAGAACCTAATGATTTATAGTTAAAATCATCAAAAAGTTCAGAAATATCTTTATTATATGTTTCCTGAATAATAAAGCGTAAATCTTCGTCCCTCATAGGGGGAACATCAGTTCTAAGCTTTTCTAATTCTTTTAAAAATGCATGGGGCAGGGCATCTGTCTGCATAGACATTATCTGCCCCATTTTAATATATGTTGGACCTAAATCTTCTAATATACTGCGTAATTTTTCAGGTGTAATACCTGTAATAATATTATGCTTTCTAACAATAGCTAATATTTCACGCAGGCGTGTCCTTTCATTATACTTACTTTTCATTTTTCTGTTTCTACTTCTGCTATTTTATCTTTTAATATTTTAATATCTTCCTCAGATAAGTTTTTCATATCCTTAATCTCGCTTATAAGGTCAGAATTTAATTCTTTTTCTTTTTCAAGAATTTTTTCCTGAAAGCTGTGTTTTAATTCTTCATTTAAACTTTTTCCCTGCTCAACAGTAAGAGCACCTTTTTCAATTAATTCATCAATCAGTTTTTTTGATTTTTCACTTGTTTTTGCAATAGCTCCAACACCAAATAAAAATGCTTTTTTTAAATCGTCACTTAAATTACTCATTTTATTCTCCTGTATTAATTATTTGAATATGTACCTTTCTGTTTCTAGGTCCGTCATATTCCATAAAATATATATTCTGCCATGTTCCAAGAACAATTTTTCCATTTTCAATTATTACTGTTAAGCTTGGAGAAGTTAGTGTAGAAAGGGCATGTGCCTGAGAATTACCTTCGCTGTGTCGGTAATTATTATGTTCAGGTATCATATCATTAAAAATATTTTTTAAGTCATACACAACATCAGGGTCTGCATTTTCATTAATGGAAATACCTGCCGTAGTGTGTGGAATAAAAATAACAGCAATACCACTTTTAATATTAGATTTTGTGATACACGACTGTATTTGAGATGTAATATTTATAATATCAAATCTTGCTTTTGTAGGAATATTAATGGTATCCATAATTATACTCTCAATTACATAATATATAAAGATAAAAGAAGATATTATGTCTGTCAATATTTTATTTTCTTATCTTATCATTGTAACCATTTTTATCACATTTCCGACATAACATATAAATACAAAATAAATATAAAATATGGAGCATTGTATGATAATTGAGTTTATAAGCGAAGAGACAGGAAATGTAAAAAAAATAAACTATGGTATAAACTGGTTTTTACTTTTGACTGCACCAGTATTTGGCATAACATTGTTTAAAAATAAACTAAACCGTTCTGGTTTTATTATGCTGACAGCAAGTCTATTATTTTTTTTAGGTATTATATGTTTTTCAATATTTAGTTCATCTTTTGCAGGTATGTATCCTTATGGCACTTCTCAAGTGCAGGCAGCTCCATCATTTATGATGCAGGTATATTATTTACTAGATATTGATTATAAAGATGTATTAGAATTTTTTCTTGTAAGTTCTGCATTTCTTCTTTTATTTATATCAGTTTTCAGCTGCTTTACAGCATATAATGCAAATAAATGGATTGCAGAAAATTATAGATACGAAGGATATAAAGTTGCAGCACCTAATACGATAGTTCGTAATCTTTTGAAAAAAGACTGGGGATTAACTGATGATGATTTTATAGAAGAAAGTAAGTAATAAACCAAATCATAAATTAGAAAAAGGTTATTTTAAGCCATATATTGAATAAGTCATATATTATTTTAAATACAAAATAATATTTAAGATTATATATTAAAAATAAATTTGATAAGCTAAACTTAAAGTGTTTATTTAAGTTTAGCCTTCTTTGCAGCCTAATAAAATGCAGCAAGCATTATTAGACTGTCAAAAAAATGTATTTTTTTGACAGTCTTAAAATGGTGGCTTAAAGCCACCATTTATTTTTATAGTCCTGTTTTATATCCTTTTATGATAGAAACAAATCTTTTTGGATATATAAAAATAAGTATTATGGTAAATACAATATAAATTATACTGAAAGTTATAAGCACAGTGTCATGTGGTGTTGTATTTGGAATATATGCAGGAAGCATTTTATCATAAAATGGTGATAGGAACTGCAGCATAAATAATGTAAGCAGTGCAAAAGCTTCTCTTTTACCAGCCACAAGTCCTGCAATCAATGCAATAGCAAATGCAGATTGTGCAGCAGTTAAAAGAAGTTCATGCATCTGCATAGCTGCAAGGGGCATAACAGTAGATAAAAAGTCAGTATCATGTGGATGGTCTGCTGTAGAGTAAGAAATACTGTAAACAAGTGGTATCATACCAACAAGCAGTGTCCATTGGTTTAGTTTAGAAGATACAAGGCTGCCGAGAGCAAGACCTGCACTTCCACGGAGAGCAAAAGTGATAGCCACAATAAATTCTGGAGCTTCTGAAGCAATTGGTGCAAGCCACTGCACAAGTAAAAATTCATTTACACCAAGCAGTTTGCCACTTGCTACAAGGCTTTCACTAAATAACTCTGCATCTGCAAAAATAACTACAGCAGCTACTAAAAAAAGCCCCCATGTAACCATAAGTCTTTTTTGTTTTGGAAGAGCAGCAATTGTTTTTGCAGGACCTTTTATTTCTTCTTCCTCAACTGGTTTTCTAATAATTATAGTGATATACCATATAAATATACCTATTAAAACAACTGTATCAAAAAGATTTAATAAGCCTTTTAAAGGAATAGTGATTGCATATATCGTAGCAAGCATTAAAAAGAAAAGTTCAGTTTTATGAGTGGATTCAAGCACAACCTTTTTTTTAAATTTAAAAGCAAATATTAAAATAATTACAGACCAGCCTATACCAATCAGAAGTCTGTTAGCACCTGTCATATTCGCAACAGCATAGTGCACATATTCCCCCTGTGGGTCTTGACCAGCCATCCATGTAAAATACATATCAACAGCATATTCTGGCAAAACTGCAATTAATGCAACAAGAGCAACTGCAACAGCCTGTGGAATATCAAGCTGCATAACTTCGCATGCCCATGTTAAGATAAATGATGCAGAAAATATTGCAACAGCAGTAACCAATGTCATAACAACAGGGTGCAGCTCTATAGCAAGCACTCTAAGCATAAAGCCCGGAATTGCTGCTATAACCGCAATAATAATTGGCATCCAATTTTTCATATTTTTCTCCTTTTTATTTTTTTGCACATATAAAAAAAGACCTTCGGCATATTACATGCCGAAGGTCTTGCCAATGATTTCTAAAACCAATGATAAAGCCAGTGTTATTAAATAACACGAGATTGTTGACTTCATCCAAATAAATTTGGGCTACTCCCCTTCATACAAAAAATAAGGACAATATTATATAAAATCAAAACATTATAATAAAAAGTGTGCTGTTATTATATATTTTCTAAAACTTATTTATTTACTGCCTGTGCTTTATTAAACTTCATAGTAAGGCGTGAAACTTTACGAGAAGCTTGCTTTTTGTGAATTGCACCTTTGCGTGCAGTTTTATAAATAATGCTTACAGCTTGTTTTAATAATATTTCAGTATCATCAGCACCTGTTTCTAATGCTTTCATATATTTTTTAATATATGTTTTCATAGTTGATTTATTAGACTTGTTAATTAGTCTTCTTTTTTCTGACTGACGAATACGCTTTAAAGCTGACAAAGTATGTGCC
>CAMWVK010000129.1 GCA_947177675.1 uncultured Mucispirillum sp. | reverse complement strand
ATATTTATATCTTCATTAAAGTCAAACTTCATATTACACCTGATTTTTACATTCTCTTTTACATATTTCTAAAACTCTGTAGCTGTGCTCAATAGCCTCTAAATTAAAAGCCCTGAATTTAAGCATAAGATAGTAGTAAATAACAAGAACAGGAATAGCAACAGTCAGCCCCATAACAGTAGTAAGCATTGCTTCCCATATACCACCTGCTAAAGCTGCAGAGTCCGGATTACCTTCAGAAGCTATTACCTGAAATACTCCCACCATACCTAATACTGTGCCTAAAAGCCCTAATAATGGCGATATAACAGATATTAACCTAAGCCATGTAAGTGATTTTGAAACATGCTCAAAATTCCTGTGAAAAAGATATGCTACTTCACTTCTTATATCTTCAGAATGTTCTGCATGAATATTTATAATGTCACTTATAACTGCTATAAGTGGATTTTTAGTTTCTCTGCATACATCTGCTACTTCCTGTTTATTTTTAAATTCGCAGTATAAAAATTTCTTTTTAAACTCTTTCCATACAATATTTAAGTATATAAAAGTTTTAAGACCGATATATACTGCCAATGCGGCACATATTATTAGTGCCACTCCAGCATAACCTATCTGATGATAGACTGATATTATGTTCATAATTATAAACCAAGCCTCTCTGCAAATCCTTTAAACACTGCTTTTGCATTTTCTAAGTCATTATTATCTGGATGAGTCTGAGCTTCTAAAAGTCTTGCTTTTCTTTCCGGTGTTACAGGATGAGTATCCCCCATAAACTTGCCCATATAGTCCATTAGTTTAGGGTCAATTTTTCCAAGACATAAGAAACTGCCCAGCACATTATTATTTTTCCCTGTAGTTTTAAGCATTGTTTCGCTGTCTCTTATGCAGCCTTTTGCATGTGGGGAATCAGGATATGCACCAAGAGTGCCAAAAAGAGCCACATTCATATTTTTTAATGACCTTATTAATTTTTTACTTTTTGCATCAGGCAGTCCTCTATCTACCCAGTATCCTATTGCAGTAAAATAATATTCATCTAAATTTTCAGGTATATTATCAATAGATACTATATCACAGCATGGAATAACACTTTGCACTGCTTCTGCTACTTGTTTAGTATTACCTGTTAGTGATGAATAAATAACAAGGCTTTTTCTGCTGATTGAATTATTATGTAAATATTCATCTTTCATTTTATAAAAAGAAGTTTTTACACTTTCTATTATCTGCCTGTTCTGTCTGCCTGCATATACTGAAAATATTAACCTACCTGTTTTATCAAAGAATAAAACAGAAAGGCTTTCAAGCCCCATAAAAGGCATTGTAGAAAACACTATTGAATGAATTTCATCTGCTTTAATATGGCCTTCTAATGGGCTTTCCCCCATAATGTTATAATAACCATGCCCAAATGCTCCCACATTTATCTTAGTTGATATTTCAAAAGCAGAGCCAAGATGTAAAATAATAACAGTTGCTTTTTCCCATGTGGCAAGTTCTTTCCATATTGTTTCAAAATTTTTGCCATCGGTAATTGTTCGCATATTTTCAGGCATTGCATAGCATACTTCTAAATCACTTACACCATACATTGAAGCAAAGCTGGAAATAGTAAAAGGTTTCTTTTCCTGCACAAGTGAGTGCAAATCTTCTTTTAACTTATTAAACCCCAGCACTTTTTCTTCAATAACTTCTTCTTCCTTATCATATTTAAAAGGCATACCTGTCATATCAGGCTTTTGCATATTGTGATGTTTATTTTCTTCTTTACCATGACAGTGACCATGTTTTTTACCTTCTTCATGGTTGTGCTTATACTGGCTTACATCACTGTGAGAGCCACACTCATTTTTTTTATTTTCGTTATTATGGTTTTCATGTTTACCATGCCTGTTACAATGCTTGTGATTATTGGAATTTTCTTCAAAATGTTTCATTAATATCTCCTTATTTTATACAGCTTTTTTAATAATATTTTTGTTTTCCACAGGCAGTCTTAAAGCAAACCTGCATACTTCATTAATTAATTCTAAATCATGGGTAATCACTATAACTGCCGCACCTTTTTCTACCATATCATTTAAAATATCTGCAACTTTCTGCATATTTTTGCCATCAAGTCCACTTGTTGGCTCATCTAAAATAATAACATCTGGTTTTTTAGCAACTGCACATGCTATTACAAGCCTTTGTTTTTCTCCACCAGAAAGGGACTGTGGATGCCTGTCTTTTAAGTGAATAAGTCCAAACTGTTCTAATATATCTTCTGTCATTTTTATTTTATCATCTGCTTTCATTTTCTTGTGTACTATATCTATACTTGTATATACTTCTTCAAAACAGGAACGCATATAAAGCTGAAAATCTGCATTTTGCAGCACAAGAGAAGCATTTGACTGTAATATTTTTTTATTTGTAAGCTTATTATTTAACAATATTTTTCCAGAAGTTATTTTATTAAGACCAGTTATAAGTCTTGCAAGAGTAGTTTTACCTGCCCCATTATGACCTAGTATAGCAGTAACTCCATAAGGTATGGTAAAAGATACATTATTAAAAATCTTCTGCTTTCCTTTATAATTAAAGGACATATTTTCAATACTTAAACATATATTTTCACTATTTGAGCAATCTTCTAAACTGTCTCTATTATCTTTTATATCAATATTGCGAAGTCCATACTCTTTCCTAAATTCATCATTTTGCAGTATATCAAAAGAGCCTTCTTTTACAATTCTGCCATTAGACATAACTATATATCTGTCTGCTATATTTTTAGTCCAGTAAAGCCTGTGGTCTACAATTAATACTGCATACCCTTTTTGCCTTAATTCATAAAGTTTTTCTGCTAATTCGTTAGTTGATTCCACATCTAAATTAGCAGTAGGTTCATCAAGAATAACTACTTTAACTTTCTGCAAAATAATCCCAGCAAGCCCTACTTTTTGTTTCTGCCCTTCAGAAAGGCTTGTAACAGAAGATGAAAGAATATTGCTTATCTTAAAATCAGCAGCAGTTTCATTAACAGCTGCTTCTATACTTTCAGGGCTTTCACTTCTACATTCAAGGGCAAAAGCAAGCTCATCATCTACATTTAATGCAAAAAACTGCTGTTCAGGGTCTTGAAAAAGAGAGCCTGCAAGCCTTGAAATACTGCTTATAGTTTTATCTTTTGTATCTTCACCGCATATTTTCACCTGCCCCTGCAAGTTTCCTTTATAATAATGCGGGCAAAGTCCATTAATAAGCCTTATAATAGTAGTTTTACCGCAGCCGCTTAAACCAGTGCATACGACTATTTCCCCAGCATTAATTTTTAAATTTATATTTTCCACTGCACTTTTTTCCTGATATGGATAAGTATAGGTTACATCAATTAACTCTATCATCTGTGTAAGCTCCTAAGAGATTCCGGCACTTCAATGTGAATCTGCACCATAAATGCTGAAACAATAATACATATAAAACATATTACTAAAAACATATCATAAGCTGTAAAATTAAGTGATTTATAAGGGCGGACACTACCTGCAAGCCCAATACCTTTTAACTCTGCAGCAATACCAAGTTCTTCTGATGCTCTTAATGACCTGAATAACAAAGGCATAAAAAGATAACGCCCCATAAGTAAAGGATGTTTAAAAAATGAAGTAAATGATACATCTATTCCTCTTGTAGCAAGGGATTCTATTATCTGCTTTACATCGCTTATAAATGCAGGAATAAATCTTATCATAACAGCAACAGGTATATATATAAAAAGTGGCAGATTAAAGCTTTTTAAGGCTGTTAATATGCTTTGTATATTTGTAGTAAAAGCAAGGGGAAGTAATACATTTACCATAGTTACCATTCGCATAAATGGGACAGTTAAAGCAAAATATGACTTTCCTTCCATAAAATTAACAAATATATTTATAATAAATAGGCTTACCAGTGCAACTACCATAATAAATATTACAAATAGATAAGTTAAAGCCATAACTTTTGGTTTACGCATATAAAAAGCATATATAAGAGATGCTGCAAGTAATACAATATGAGCATAAATGCTTGATATTGCTATAGCTGCAATAGAAGTCCCAAAAGTAATAATAAGCTTTGCTCTTACATCTACTCCGTCCATACCTTTTAATCCTTTATTTTCATATATAGTATTACTATTAACTGCGAACGATTCCTGCATATCTTAACTCCTTAACTGCTTTTATACCTGTAAAAAGTCCAATAACAGCTCCAGCATAGCCAACAGCTATAATCGGGATTACCATATAAATAATTTCTGGTGTTTCTCTCATCATTAAATAAGCAATGAATAATGAAATCACTCTATATGATATATCAAAAGCGGCAACACCAATAACTGCTGCATATTTTTTTGATAACCCACCTGAAATAAATATAAATATTTCACCTATAAAAGATGCTACAAACATACCTAATGCGGTAGAAGCTTCTGCCCCCATAAGTAAAAGGGAAATCAGCATAGATACAAATGTAAAAAGTATCATAGTTCCTGATTTTTTCACCTTATAAAGCATAACAATAAAAAAAGTGGTAAATATTAAGTTTTTAATAAGCAGAGTAACAGGATTCATGCCACCACCTGCTAAAGCTACAACCATAGTTATTACTTTTGCAGCTGCAGCAAATACACCTATTGTTACAAGCTCCCCGATTGTCCAGTGATATTTTAATTTTTCAAACATATTTATTCCTCTCTAAAATTGAGCAGTAAATTTTACTGCCCCATATATTCCGGGCTCATAAATATCTACAGAAGTCTGGTATAGCTTATTAAGCAGGTTATAAACTTCTGTTGATAAACTGAACTGCCTTTGTTCGCCAAACTCTACAGATACAGCAATATTTGCTGTAGCCCATGGTGCATAATAAAGCCCACTTTCAAATTCCTTATGAACTGTATCTAAACTATCTTTTACTTCACTTGAAAATCTGCTAAACACATCTATTTTTAAATCTAAAAAATTATTGAAAGTATGCAGATATATAATACCTGCCCTGCCTGAAACAAGAGGAACACCCGTATCCCATGTATCTATATCACCATCAGAATACCTTCTTTGCATAATAGTCATATTAACATAAGGCTTAATACCAACTGGCGATAAATAACCTGCTTGAATTTCTGCACCATGACTTAATGCATTTGAAACATTTCTATATCTTGTAGCATTAACACCAGCACTTATAGGAACTTGTGCAATATAGTCATCTGCAATTGAAACAAAATATACTGTGTCAATAGATACACCATAATCACTGTAACGAACACCTAACTCTAAATTATTGCTGGTTTCTGGCTTTAAATCGGGGTTTGGATAAATAGTGCCGCCACCCATTGATGAAATCAAATATCTTTCCTGCAAATTAGGTGAGCGAAAACCTTGAGAATAGTTTAATCTTATACTGAAATTATCAATACCAGACCACATAATGCCTGCTGCTACAACAGGTGCATTTGTAGAAGATGAACCTGTTGGACCTAAAGTATCTTCACCTAATATATTTACATTACCTGTAGCATTATATGTTTGAGTGCCTTCTGATACAACCATATTTGCATAGTTATAAGTCCACCTGACA
>CAMWVK010000128.1 GCA_947177675.1 uncultured Mucispirillum sp. | reverse complement strand
ATTGAAAAGATCTTTTTACTTTAAAAAGCATTGCAAATTCTTCACCAGATGAAATAAAATATTCAAAATTATTTATGCTGTATTTATCTAAATATGCTAAATCAAGCCTGTAATATTCTATTACAGCTTTTTTATTTGATGGCAATACAATATTATTTAAATCTGCAAATAAACCATCACTTATATCTGTCATAGATGTTATGCCATCTATACTGCCAAGATATTCACCCAGTTTATTTTCTGCATTAACTTGATAATGGTAATATTTATCTATATCAAATGAATGTTTATTTAATTCTTTTTCTAAAGATATTCTGCATAGACCTATGGGACGGGAAATAAATATTACATCTCCATTTTCTGCACTATTCCTATATACAGTATTTCTGCCTTTTTTGCCAAGCACTGTTAATGAAAAAACATTCTTTTCAGATGCTGTAGTATCGCCTCCTATAAGCTCCACATTATAAAACTTACATTCTTCTTCTATTAAAGGTATGATATTTTCCAAATACGACTTATCCTTTAAAGCAAGCCCTAAAAGCACATATTTTGATACTGCTCCCATTGAAGCAATATCACTTATATTGCATGTAAAAAGTTTATGAATTATATATTTTAACGGGGTAGATGGTAAAAAATGAATATTTTCTGATAATATATCTTTAGAAATAAGAAATTTATTATAAATCAAGGCTGCATCATCGCCTATATATTTATTTTGATTAACTATACTTTTTTCAAGATGTGAAATAAACTCAAACTCTTTCATTTATAATATCTAAAAGCCTTTTTGCATCGTCATAAGGTGATTTTGATTTACATAAAAATGATGATACTGCCAGTCCTTTTGTGCCTGCTTTTAATACATCTAGTGCATTGTTTATATTTATACCGCCTATTGCAACAGCTGGTATATTTAAAGCATTATTTATTTTGCATATTCCTTCTGCACCTAAAATATGCCTGTGGTCTTTTTTAGTATAAGTTTTTGTATATGGTCCAATTCCTGCATAATCTGCATATTTATTTGCAGTATCTGCATCTTCCATATTATTACAGGAATAGCCTGTAATAATATTTTTATAATTTTGCCTGATTAATGCAGCATCGCCGTCATTTATACCAATATGCACTCCATCAGCACAAGATTTGACTGCAATATCAATACTGTCATTCACTATAAATAAAGCATTATGTTTTGCAGTAATTTCTCTTATAACATAAGCATATTTAAGTTTTTCATCTAAATTTTGTGATTTATTGCGAAGCTGGACAGCTGTAACACCGCCTTTAATTACATTTTCCAAAAACTCACTTAAAGACATCTGCAGATACTCTGTTTCTAATACTAAATAAAGTTTAAGTTTTTCTGATAATTCCATTAATCAAGCTCAACTAACATTTCTGCAATATCCTGTTTCACTGCTGTATCATAAGCGACTACAGGGTAAAGCCTGCCTTTTGAGCCAACAGAATATTTTTTTAAAATATTTGCAGGAGGAAATATTATTTCATACCCTCTGTCATCACCAGTATTTACAGAATTATCTGCAGGAAACCAGCCTTTAAAATTTATTGCCAAATTATAATCCTGCACTTTTGAGCTTAAAAGCTTTACAAACACTACTTTTGAGCCGTTTTTTATATGGATTTTATCTCCACTTTTTATATAAACATCTTTATTATCAATAGTTAAGTGAAAATATTTTATATAAGGCTCTAAACTTATTCCACTCTCTTCACTGCTTAATTTTACTCTTTCCAGCTCTTTTACTGGTATTTCTATGTCTTTATGTGGAGTATCTTCTACAGATGCAGCCTGTTTCACTGGCTCTACTGCTTTAATAGTAATACTGCCCATAACAACATTGTCTTTACGGAAAATAATTTTACTGTCTTTTTCTACTTTATAGTCTTTATTTATATCATTTAAGTTGCCAAAATCTACTATATCACATGTTTTGCCTCGTTTATGGTTTGCAAAGATTTCAGTAACTTTTATAGTGCTGCCTTTTTCTACTTCTAATACTTTTCCACTGCGGATAAAAAGTTCATCATTATGGACTTTTATAACTGCACCAGTAAATTCAGGCTCATAAGTATGAGTATTAGGATATTCTATTTCTATACCTGCATTTTTCATAAACTCATTTATTACATAGTTATGATAAAGCACATTTTTATCAAGTTTCATATTTTTAGAGCCTTCTATACCAAAAGCAGGAATACATAAATCAGATACTGCATACCATGTAGCTGATTTTCTCATACTTTTAAAGCGGCTGGAACTTTTGCTTGTTTCTGTATTAAAATAATGTTTTTTTGGGTCATCATCAGGGATTTTTGCATTAGCTGCGTCCATTGCTTTTTTTGCTATTTCCCCAAGTTTCAATGTTTTTCCATTACTGCATGTATATTCTTCTTCATCTACAATAACAGAATAACCAAATCTATCTGGGCTTTTATGCCAGCTTATATGCTCTGGATAGTGAAAACCCCATCCGTCATGCAGGTTTAAAAATATATCAGATTCTTTCATATACTCTTTTATTTTATTAACAATATCACCCTGCCAGTCATCTGGTGTTTTATCAAAAAGTCTGTTCATATCCACACCTTTTACTTCTCTGTTAAAAAGCAGAATAGAATAAAAGTTTGTGCGTGGTATAACTATTAAATTGCCTTTTTCAAGTTTTATTTCTGTATAAGAATCAGCAGATAAAAAACCACCCGGTTCATCTCCTTGAATGCCGCCAACAATAAGCATAGTAGGACCGTCCTGCCTGCCATATATTTTATATACCTCAAGCTCATGATTTGTTCCTGTAAAAAAAACTTCTCTTATGGTATCTGGTCGTTTTATATCTGCATATAAATAATCTGCTGCAAAAAACAAAATTACTAAACTATAAATTAATACTCTCAATTCCCCCTCCATATTTCAGATTTTATTTTAAAAAATGATGGACAGCCTGAAAGAGTTAATATTTTTGTGCCTTTGTCTTTTACATTACCAGATGAATATTCCTGCATAAATTCTACTTTGTATTCACCATTTGAATAAGACCATTTAATATTTGATATATTAAGTGTTATTCTTTCATCTTTGGCAAAAAGTGCCATTTTTTTAGCTTTCCACTGATTATAATTTTCTCTGCCAGCCTTAAATCTTATATCATAATTAGCAATATATTTTTCTATATCCTGTGCTCTCCATGATGCAGCCCAGTTTTCAACAAATGATTTTATATTATTATCAAGTTCTGGTGCATTTACTACACTTTTAGGTGATGTTTCTTCACTGATTAATTTTAATCTACCGTCTTCTTTTACAAAATAATATTTTTTATTAGTATATGTAGAAAGGTTTGCAGCACAGTAATACTGGTTTGTATCAATTACTGTGTAATTATCATCTTTCATAAATACTTTTGTGTTATCATTGCGGATAACTTTATCAGGATATATATCCATTAACTTTACTTTATTGTTAGTATAGCTTTTATAAGACGAACCGCTGTAAGTTTTAAATTTGCTGTGCACAAAATTTTTAAAAGTTTCTTTATCGTTATCCTGCCATGCAGTAATAAATGATTTTAATACTGCAAGCTGCTGATTTTTTACAGTGTTATAGTCTTTTTCATCAGCATATACTAATTTTTCTGCAATAATAACTGGTGTATTAATAGATACATTATCATACAGCAGCCCAAAGTTAGTGTTATTCATAGCCACACAGCCTTGAGTGTAAGTTTTATCTAAATTAGGTTTAACACCATGCAGCCATATACCGCTGCCTGTTTTTTTCTCTATTCTATCCACAATATTAGGATAGTTTAATGGAAACGAACCTGCACCATAAATTAAAGCATATTCGCCATATCTTTTTACAAGCTCATCGCCAGATGAGTATGATACAACAAAATATACCCCTTCTGGAGTTTTCTCATCGCCCCGTTTCACTTTATTGCCATCCACTCTGCCTGTAAGAATAGGAAACTCTTTAATTACTTCCATACCGTCATTATTCAGCACTGCAATATAAAGCCTTTTAAGAGATTTATCCACAAGCACAACATGGATTAATTCTGCACTGTCAGAAGATAAGTTTACAATGGTATTTTTGCCAAGCCTGCTCTTTGTATCAGGTGCTTGAGAAGCTATCATCTGGTTTGAAACATCTTCTGTGCTGCTTTTGGCATCATCAGGCACTTTTTCATAAGCATAGATGATACCAAAAGATAATGCTAATGCACACAATATACTGCATAATATTTTCATTATTTTTTCACCACTCTATATTTTTCCCATATAAAAAATATCTGTCTAATTTATTCTTTAACATGCTGTCTACTTTTTTAGCATATCCAACAGGGATATTATTAAAAAATAAGAGCTCGTTATTATAGTTATCATTGCAGGATATGTCAAACCCTTTCAAAAAATTTTCTGCCCATTCTGCAGAAATATTATATCTCATATTATCTTCTGTAAAAGAGCCCCACTGCCAAACACTCTGGCATGATGGCTCAAAAAGTTTACCTGTATCTTTATAAATATTTAAGCCGCGTCTTTTAAACTTTACTTTTTTAAATATTTCTGGGGCAGTTTCTATATACCCCCGTCTGTCATATTTGCTGATTGATATATGATTATGAGAAAATGCTGGATAATATTTTTTAAAGAAATCTTTTTCCTTTTCTTTTAGTTTAGAATTTATAAAATTATAAGGGATGAGTGTGCCTTTTTTACGAACTGCTGCTGCAAAAAAACCGTCTATTTTATCAGTATCAGGCATAATTCGTGCAACATTTTCATCAATATGACTTATTCCTGATAAACCTTTACCGTAACCATTACCTACTGGCAGAAGCTCGGCATTATCAAATTCATCAAGCAGATATTTTATTACCTGTTCATTTTCTTCTAAACTTAAAGTGCATGTAGAATAAACTAATACACCGCCTTCTTTTAGACATAAAAAGGCTGATTTTATTAACTGATGCTGTAATTCTGCCATTCTTTCCACAAGCTCTTTATTCCACTGTGCCTGCACAGTTTTATTACGGAAAATTTTATTTTCATTAGAGCATGGGGCATCAAGCAGAATACCATCAAAAGAATTTTTAAAAATATTAGGTAAAAGCCTGCCGTCCATAGAAACAGTCTTTACATTATAAGCTCCATATTTTTCCAGATTAAAATGGAGTGATTTCTGGCGGCTTGCTGATATTTCATTGGCTACTATTACACCTTTTCTGTTACTCATATCAGATAATGCACAGGTTTTCCCACCGGGAGCAGAAGAAACATCAAGCATAACAGGGTTTTCACCCATATAAGACATTAATATGCTGGCTGGTGCAACAGATGATGGATTCATAATATATACACCACCAGTTTGAAAAGCAATGCTGTTTACTATATTTTCACTGTTTTTTGCGACTTTATAAACATTATCATATTCTGTTAGTTTTTCCAGCAAACATATATTTTCAAGCTCTTTTAAATAATCAATATTTCTTGATGACTGTATGCGGATATGTTTAGATTTAGGGCATTTCAACCCATACTCAAATTCATCATACTTATCTTTTAATAAAGGCTTATACTCTGCCCTGAAACGCTCTAACCAATTATTTTCCATAGCATACCATATTAAAT
>CAMWVK010000127.1 GCA_947177675.1 uncultured Mucispirillum sp. | reverse complement strand
GCTTTATCTTTTAAAAAATTTCCATTATTATCCGTTAAAAAAATATCTTTCCATACATCTTCTGGGTTTTCATATCTTTTAATTATGTTACCATTTTGGTCATATTCTCCAAGTTTTTCAAAAGCTTCTTGATTATTATGATACTTTAAATCGTAATAAATTTTTAAGTCCTGCTGAGTTATTTCCATAAGCCCATCTTTATCATTCATACCTACTTCTTTCCCCAGATTTACAAGCATACCCCATCTTAAATCATCCATATCTTGAGCATCTTTCGGTTTTTCTGCTGTTTCAGCAAGCTGTAAAACAGATATAATAAATTCATCACTTATTTCAGAATATTCTGCAAACAGTTCATCTATTGGTGTGTATCCTTCAATTTTTGCATTTTGCTGGTTTTCTAGTTTATATTCAAGCATAACATCTTTGACTGCATTAGATATTCCTGAAAGATTAAGAGTATTATACCCTAAAAAAACATAAGTATTATTAATAGATAGTCTAGCATTATTCAATGTAATAGAACTTTTTTTAAAGCTGTCCATATTAATTACTTTACTTACTTTATTTTCAACTGCATCTCTATATATTTCAGAATTTTGCTTTACATACGAACTAACATAAGTTTGAACATTATCTGTCATTAAGTCTATACTTGAATTAAAACTGAATTGCATAGCAAACAAACCTCCTTATTTGTATGTTGATTATCTTATCGTCTGTTATATTGAGAAATTAAATAGAAATTTGTAGTAGTAATTATATAAAAACAACCCTGCTTATATTAATAAGCAGGGTTATAATATTTTATAAATCGTTGAATAGTAATCCTGTTGCTAATTTTGGATAGAAATAAGTTGACTTTTGAGGCATAACAAGTCCGCTTTCAGAAACATCTTTGATAGATTCCATATTTTCACCATTTAATATAAATGCAACTGCAGAATGGTCTTTTCTGTAATCGTCTATTTCCTCCCAGCTTTGAATAAAGTGTATTCCTGCTTTTGCAAGCAGTCTTTCATCGCTGTATTTAAAATAACCTTTTAATACTAAATCTTCTAAAAGGTAAGTGCTTACCTTTCTATATACTGGATGCTGGTTTTCTTGAGCAGCTTGCAGCAAATTCATACTGTATATTCCCTGTTTACCATAGAATACCCATGCTCCAGGGTGATTTACATTATCTTTTAAAAATTTTTCAGCATTTTCTCTATTTTCTAATTTTTCTATTTCAAATAATGATGAAGTATATTCAATAAAATCTTTGTCTTCAAAATTATCTGCCACATCTATAACCCTGTGAGTAGGAAAAACTTTTAATCCTTCATCCATAAAGTTAACAAACATCATCATAACATAATCATAGTTGCGTTCTTCGCCTTCTGTTAAACCTTCTTGAACACGCATATCATCTCTGTATTTTAAGGCTGTTTCATATCTATGATGACCATCTGCTATATATATAGCCTTATCTCTCATAAAGCTCTCTATTTTTGCAATATCTTCTTCATTAGATATCGCCCATACAGAATGTTTAACACCAGCTTCATCAACAGCTGATGCAGAAGGCATTGTTTTTTTAACATCGTTAAATAATACTGAAAGCCTGTTTTCATTATCTTGATATAAACCAAAAATTTGTGAGAAATTAGCTTTTGATGCTTTCATAAGCTCATATCTATCAGCTTTTGGACCTGAAAGTGTTTTTTCATGTGGAAAAACCTGACCTTTTCCAAATTCTGATAATTTTAATGCTCCAACAAACCCAGAACGGACATAAGTTTTACCACCATATTCATACACCTGTTCATAAAGATAGAAAGATTTATCCTTATCTTTTACTAATATACCTTCATCTTTCCATTTACGATACAGGCTGCCAGCAACAGCATACCTGTCATCTTCCCCAACAGGTAAATCAATTAATGCCACATTGTAAGGAGATTTAGCCACATAAGCTGCTCTCATTTCTGATGTAATAACATCATAAGGTGGTGTAATAACATTTTTTAATAACACTTGTTCAGTATTATATCTTACGCCTCTAAAAGACCTAACTATAGCCACAGTATTGCCTCCTGCTATAAAGCTAAAAAATAAAAATAGATTTCTTTAATCTATATAATACAAACATTACCTGTATTTTTATCATATTAATATAATCATTACAAGTATATTTTACCTAGATTAGTTTACTTTATTAATTTAGCAAATTTTCTCTTGCCAATTTTTAATATTCCTTCATGCTCTGGTATAAGGGTTAAATCATACACTTTTTCATTTTCAAAATGAACGCCGCCCTGCTCTGCAAGTCTTCTTGCTTCAGATTTTGATGATGCAAAATTTAATGCTAATATTATATCTAAAAAGCAGCCTTTTATTTTATATTCCTGAATATCTGTTGGAATATTTTTATTTGAAAATACCCTAACAAATTCTTCTTCTGCTTCTATACCTGCTTTTGTGCCATGATAGCGGGAAACTATTTCCTTTGCTAAGTTTTTTTTAGCTGTCATTGGGTGAAAATCACCAGTTTCTATATCCTGCTTCATTTTTTCTATATCTTTTAAGCTCATATCACTTAATAGGGTATAATATCTAAACATTAATTCATCAGTTATAGACATCAGCTTGCCAAACATATCTTTTGGACTTTCAGATATTCCTACATAGTTGCCAAGAGATTTACTCATTTTTTGAACACCGTCAAGACCTTCAATAATAGGCATAGTAATTGCCACTTGTGCCTGCCTGCCATACTGTCTTAACAAATCCCTGCCTACAAGCAGATTAAATTTCTGGTCTGTGCCGCCAAGCTCTATATCTGCATTCATCTGGACAGAATCAAAGCCCTGCATTATTGGATACATAAATTCATGCATACCAATAGGTTCACCAGTTTTATATCTTTTTTGAAAATCATCCCTTTCTATAATTCTTGCTACTGTAAATTTTGCCATTAAAGATAATGTTTCTTTCATAGTTAATGGCTCAAGCCATGCAGAGTTAAAGCATATTTTAGTTTTTTCTGGGTCTAATATTTTAAAAACCTGCTCTTTATATGTTTCTGCATTTGCTAATACCTGTTCTTTTGTAAGCGGTTTTCTTGTTTCTGATTTGCCAGTAGGATCCCCAATCATACCTGTAAAATCACCGATTAGAAATGTTACATTATGACCAAGTTCTTGAAAATGTTTCATTTTCTGCAGCACTACAGTATGACCTAAATGTAAATCTGGTGCTGTTGGGTCAAATCCTGCTTTTATATTAAGCGGTCTATTTTGTTTTAATTTTGCAGTTAAATCTTCCTCTGAAATAATTTCTGCTGTACCGCGTTTTATAAGCTCTAACTGGCTTTCAATATCCTGCATTAGCAATCCTCACTAAATTAATTTATTATAAAACTACTCCAGTTATAACTGTTAAGCAGTTCCTCAAAAAATACATATATAATAGCTGATACACCAAGCATCGGAGCAAAAGGTATCGGATAATTCCTATCTTTAGTTATTATAATCACTATTATACCTGCCACTATACCAAAAAAAGCTGCAAATGTTAAAACAGCAGGTATTGAGCCAAGACCTGTAAAAGCTCCAATCATAGCAAAAAACATAAAATCGCCCTCTCCCATACCCTCTTTATGCCTTATTTTAGAATAAATATAAGCTGGAAAGAAAAGCACTAAATATCCAGCAGCAATACCTGCAAGATAATAGGCAAAATAGCCTTCAATTAGCCCGAATATAAGCCCTGTAAATATTCCAAATGCTATATAAACTGTTGGTATCATACCAGTTTCAAAATCACCGGTAGATGTATATATATCTGTTAATGAAACAACAAGAACTAAAAATATAAATATAATATACTTAAAAAGAATTAACGATAAGCCAAACTTTAAATATATAATAACAAATAAAAGTGCTGTTAAAGTTTCCGTAAGAGGATACATTATAGATATATTTTTTTTACAGTGCCTGCATTTACCTTTTAATAAAATATAACTGATTACTGGTATATTATCTTTCCATACTATATCTTCCATACACTGTGGACAAAATGATGAAGGCTTAACTATACTAATATTTTTTGGCACACGCATTATTAATACATTCATAAAACTGCCAAAAACTAAACCAATAATACCAATAAAACAAATTGATAATATATCCATCAGCTGCCTTTTTTCATATACTTTAATAAATCAGTTCCATTAAATGCAAAAAATACAAGTCCACTTTTAACTGCATAATTCATACATTCTTTAATGTTTAATACGCTGACTTTTTCAGCTTCTAAAGCTACAGCTTTACTGCCGCATTCTACAGCATACTTCAAAAGAGATAAATCTATTAAAGGATTTAAATTTTCATCACTTTTAGAATGTTTACCAGAAATAACTATTACAGCCTTGCCATTTGCAAAATGACAACCTCTGCTGATAGCATCTAATCTTCCTTCAAATGCTTCCACTGCCATTATAGAGTTATTTTTTACAACAACAGTCTGCCCTGCATCATTTCTGCCTATCTCTTTACAGATATAATACCCAAAAGCAGCATCGGCTAATATTTTCTTATCTGCCTTTACTTTTGAATAACTGCCAGCTGTTATCGGTGCCTGACTATTATATTCCATATATTTATTATAGTTCTACTTGTCCAAATATGCCTTTGCGTAAAAGTTCATCTGTTTTAAGAGCAACATTTAATGAAAGTAAATCATGCTCAACAGTAACTGTTCTTTTTGTTTTACCTGTTACACAGTTAATAAAGTGCATTATTTCACTTTTTAATGGATTTTCTTTATACACAAATAATCTTTCTTGTATAAACTCATTTTTATATCTTAATTCTTTTTCACTGATAGTCTGCTGAGTCTGACCTTGACGGTAAATATTAATATCCTGAGTAGTAAAATCAAGCTTATAAAGAGCATGGTCTTCATAAACAGTCATAAACCTTTCTTTTATCTGGCTCACACGACTTACATATAAATTAGCTACAGCTTTATTTTCAAAAGCAATATTTACTGATGCAAAATCTGCTAACTCTGTATGAACTTTTGATCCCATAGCTTGAATAGCTTTCACAGGACTGCCTATTAAATTTAATACTATATCTATATCATGTATCATTAAATCTAAAATAATACTATCTGCTTTAAAGTTAGGGTTAAACTGAGCAACCCTTTTTGATTCTACAAATTTTGGGTTTTCTGCAATTTTCCTGATTTCCTGCACTGCTCCATTAAAACGCTCTACATGACCAATATGAAGAACTAAGTTTTTAGATATTGCAATATCAAAAAGCTCTCTTGCCTGATTATAATCTGTAGTTATTGGCTTTTCTACAAGTAAATGTTTGCCAGCAAGCAGACAATCTTTAGCTATTTCATAGTGAAATCTTGTAGGTGCAGCAATTGTTATTGCATCAACAAAAGGAAACATTTCTTTATAATTAGTATAGCCCTGAACACCTGTTTTTTCTGATAATTCATTAACTACATCAGGATTTGCATCACAAATACCCATTAATTTTACATCTCTTATATCACTGTATAAATTTAAGTGATATTTTCCCATTTTACCTAGTCCGATTAAACCTACATTCAACATATTAACACCTCTATATAAAAAAACATCCTGTTTTTTTATAATTTACGCTCTGGCGAAATAAATTC
>CAMWVK010000126.1 GCA_947177675.1 uncultured Mucispirillum sp. | reverse complement strand
GTAATATTATTATTATGAGTTGGTTCTTTTGTAATTTTACCCCAGCAGCCTTCATAAAAAAAAATATACCCTGCAGGATTTAAAATATCTACAGCAAGCACAGCTTTTGCAATATTAAAAAAATATTCCCTGTATTCACGCATATCCATACTATCAATAGATTTTAAAATGGTAGAAGAACAAGCAGATATGTTTTCTTTTACTTTCTGCACTTCTTCTTGTTTTTCAAAAACAATCATTTGTGGTATATTAAAACTAAAGTCATTATTCAATAAATCTATAGAGTTATTAATACTTTTAATACATTCTTCATCTATACTTATTTTCTGCTGATTATTGTTTTCTACTAATTCAATAAGTGCATTTTGTAAAAATTTATTTTGTATCTTAACTATTCGGATATTTGATTTATCAAAAGTTTTTATTGCATCTTTCCAATATTTAGTGTAATGTATCAGTAATTCTTGAAATAGTTTAAAATGTTTACTGTCATTCAGAGAGATTATACTTAAAATAAACCCGCGTAAAACTCTTGTATCTAATGAGATTTTTAGCAGAGAAAGGCTTTCACTAAACACCCTCTCCCACTGTATTTCTTCATGAGATAAAGTTTTATATTTGCTAATCTCATCATAAAGAGCAATATAGTGCTCATCATTTTGTATATCTTTCACTGTTTCAGCAAACATTTTCCACCTTAATAATTGTAATATTATATGTGAATTTATTTATTAATATATTTTTAAAAAAATTTCAACAATAAAATATTATTTTTAAATAAATTTTTTAATTGATAAATTTATTTTTTTAGTATATTATATGCTTACCTAACAAAAATAAATATATTTTAGGAGGCAAAAATATGTCAGACGGTTCAAATGCACCAAAAGAGCGTATTAATATTTCCTATAAAGCAAAAACAAATGGTGTTAATGCTGATGTTGAGCTGCCATTAAAATTAATGGTAATGTCTAACTTTACAGGGGATACTGATAAAACACCACTAGAAGAAAGGGAACCTGTATCAATTAACAAAGTAAACTTTAATAAAGTTATGGAGCAAATGGGTATTACAGCTAATTTTGCAGTAAAAAATACAATAAGCCCTGATGCTGATGAAATGAACATTAACTTAAACATTAAAAGTATGGGCGATTTCTCACCAGACAGTATTGTAAAGCAGGTGCCTGAATTAAAAAAACTTATGGCTTTAAGGGAGGCTCTTACTGCACTTAAAGGCCCTATGGGTAATGTGCCTGAATTCAGAAAAAAACTGCTTTCCATATTAAATGATGCTGAGAAAAAAGAGCAGCTTATGTTAGAAATTGCAAGAAGTAAAGAAAATAATCAGGAATAAGGAAGTGCTGTATGTCAGAAACTAAAACAGAAGTTATTATTGAAACACCTATAATTGAAGAAATTATGGGCAAAAGTAAGTTTGCAATAACTGATGAAAGCTATCTTGTAGCAAAACAAGGTGTAGCAGAATTTATTACACAGATTGTGCAAAATGATAATGCGGAAGAAAAAGTTAATAAATTTGCTCTTGATGAAATGATTGCCCATATTGATGATGTAATATCTGAACAAATGGATGAAATACTTCATAATGAAGCATTTCAAAAACTTGAAAGCTCTTGGCGTGGGCTTTATACCCTTGTGGAAAGAACAGATTTTAATGAAAATATTAAAATAGATTTGTTTAATATTACAAAAGAAGAAGCATTAGAAGATTTTGAGCTAAATCCAGATATCACTCAAACTACTCTTTATAAGCATATATATTCTTCAGAATATGGTCAGTTTGGTGGTGAACCTGTTGGTGCAATTATTGGCGATTACAGCTTAAGCTATGCAAGCCCTGATATGACATTTTTAAACAAAATGTCTGCAATAGCTGCTATGAGCCATGCTCCATTTTTAACATCTATTGATGCAAAATTCTTTGGTTTAAAAGATTATACAGAAATGCCAGCAATACAAGATTTAAAAGGACTGCTTGACGGTCCGCAGTATGCAAGATGGCGTTCTTTTAGAGAAAATGAAGATGCAAAATATACTGGACTTTTAGTAACAAGATATTTAACCCGCTCCCCTTATGATATGGAAAACAACCCCATTAAAACTTTTAATTATACAGAAGATGTAAGTGCATCTCATAACCATCTTGTATGGGGCAACTGTGCTTACCTGCTTGCTACAAGATTAACAGAAAGTTTTGCAAAATACAGATGGTGCGGCAGTATTATAGGACCTAGAAGTGGCGGCGAAGTAAAAGATTTACCTGTATATTTTTATGAAAGCTTTGGCAGTATGCAGTCAAAAATACCAACAGAAGTTTTAATTACAGATAGAAGAGAATATGAACTTTCTGAAAATGGTTTTATTGCATTAACATTAAGGCGAGGCAGCAATAATGCTTCATTTTTCTCTGCAAACTCTGCACTTAAACCAAAAGTATTTCCAAACACCCCAGAAGGTAAAGAAGCAGAAACAAATTTTAGGCTTGGAACACAGCTTCCATATTTATTTTTAATATCCCGTATGGCTCACTATTTAAAAGTGCTGCAAAGGGAAGAAATAGGCAGCTGGAAAGAAAGGCAGGATACAGAAAGAGGTTTAAATGAGTGGCTGAAACAGTATATTTCTGACCAGGAAAATCCACCACCAGAAGTTCGCAGCAGAAGACCATTCAGAGGTGCAGCTGTTACTGTTACAGATATTTCGGGTGAACCGGGCTGGTATAGAGTTCAGCTTAATGCAAGACCGCACTTTAAATATATGGGTGCTAATTTTGAACTTTCCCTTGTTGGTAAGCTGGATAAAGAATAACTAACTAATATCTGGCTGTGGTGCATTGCTGCAGCCAGTTATATTTATAAAGGTATTATATGGGATTTGTTGATAAAATAGTGCATAAACTTGATGACCAGTATAATGGTATTACATATAAAAATGATAAAATAGTAGAAATAAAAAACAATATTCAGTCTTTACTAAATACAAATGAAGAAGACTGTCTGTGCCTTATTAACTCGGGATTTAATGATGCGGAAAATATGTCTATGGAATCAAGAGAACTTTGTAATAAACTGGTTTCAAGAATAAAATCTATGATACATGACTATGAAAAACGGATAGTAATAATATCTGCTGATTATGATAAAAGCCAAATGCCATGGAAACTGTCTATTGATTTACAGTGCCATTTATTAAATGATAAATTTAATGAATTCCATATTATTATTGATTTTTCAAGCAACAGATACTGCGAGGTAATATAATATGAACAGCAGCGAGCATATATATTATTATCATAGAGAAATAGATGAGCTTGCAAAAGCAAGGCAGTTATTTATAGAAAGGTTCCCAAAGCTGGCACCATTTCTCTCAAACAACAGTAAAGACCCAGATATAGAAAGGTTAATAGAAAATTTTGCAATACTTACATCTAAAATAAGAATGGAATTAGACCAGAATATTCCATCTATTGCAGAATCATTAATAAATATTATAGCACCAAACTATACTTCACCTATCCCATCTATGTGCATACAGGAATTTAAACTTAATAATGAAGCTGAAGTAAATTATGTAAAAATAAATAAAGGAACAGAAATCTTATCAAAACCAGTAGACAACATTTCGTGCAAATTCAAAACTATTTATGATGTATATTTATATCCAATAAAAATATCGGAAGTATTAACTCAAAGTATAAGCAGGCACCAGATTTTATCACTGCGGATAGAAACCACCAAACAAGCCATAACGATTAATCAGATAAATATTAATATACTAAACTTGTTTTTAGGGCTTGATGTATATGTTTCTACAACCTTATTAATGTGGTTTTTTAACTATCTTACTGAAATAATCATACTAAACCCTGATACAAATGAAGAATACAGGCTGCCGTTAAATAACATAAAACCTATGGGGTTTGATGATAAACAAAGTGTATTTTATGGCAGAAATACAGGTATTGAGGCATTTTCTCTTATGCAGGAATACTTTTTTCTGCCTGATAAGTTTAATATGATAACTATTGAGAAGCTTGATATGCTCAGCAGTTTTGAAAATAAAAGTTTTATTATAAAATTTATATTTACCAAAAGCCTGCCATCATACTGCATACCTCGTGCAGACCATTTCAGCTTTGGTATAACACCAGTTATTAATCTGTTTGAAGCATCAGCAGAGCCAGTGAAAAATGATAATAAAAAAGATGGTTTCAGGCTCAGTATAAGTAAAACACATGACAAATATTATGATATACTGGAAATTATTTCAGTATTTAGCAGTGCAACAGTCCGCGGTAAAAGGTTTTTAAAAAACTATAATAATTTTGAAAGGTTTGAGTTCTTATCAGAAGATGACAGCGATGACTTTTATACAACAGCCACTAAAAAGGATATTAATGGCAGCGAATATACATATCTCACTCTTTTTGATTCTCATTTAATGTCTAACGAAATAGAAACACTTTCCATAAAAACATTATGCTGTAACAGCACACTTCCACAGGAACTACAGATTGGAGATATTAATATTTATGAAGATATAAGCGTAACTACAATGAATATTACCCTGCCTACAAAAGTATATAAAACATCAATAGATGGCACAATATTATGGAAGCTTGTATCTGTATTATCGCTAAATTACCAGACAATGACAAACAAGCAGTCATTTTTAGCAGTGCTGCAGGCTTACGATTTTACATTAACAGAACATGATAATATCTCTGAAAAGCTGCGTGATGCAGTAAAGGATATTAAATCAAAAACAGTATATCGTATTACAAATGGTATAGCTAAAAAAGGCACACTATGTGTTATAGATATTGATGATAGTCTTTTTTACTGCACAGGAGAAGTATATAGGTTTGGACTTGTGCTTGCAAAGTTTTTTTCATCATTTGCATCTATTAATTCATTTTGTGAACTTCAAATCAAGTGTTTATCTAACAATACTATTATGGATTATTTCCCAACAGAAGGTAAAAAAGCAATAATATGAGTAATATGCAGTATAAATATTTTTACAAAACTATTAAAAATTTACTAAAAGGATATAAGAAAGATGAAATATTATTCAGGACAAATTCATCACTTGGACACCCAAATAGAGAAATTGAAAGAATAACAAACTATAATACTAATGAAATAAATAAAAAACTAAGCCTTGAAATAATGGTAAACTTTTTAGGCATTCAGGGAGCAAGTTCCCAGCTTCCCAGCTATATGCTGGAAAAGCTTGCTGCTAATAATGATGGCGGAGATGGCTGGAGCCTGCTTTTTGATTTTTTTAATAATTATATTACATGGATATTTTATGATGTTGTATCTATGAACAGCTATGCAAAATCATTTGATATTAATTTTAATGATAAAATATCTGCCATACTGCTTTCATTTTTAGGAATTAAAAATAAAGAGATAGCAAAAACATACCTGCCTTTTGCACCACTAATAGCTAATTTAAGGAGGCCTAAAAAACAAATAGAAAGAATATTGCAAACCACATTTAATCTACAAGAAAAGCTTACCATAATAGAAAATCTACCACATCAAATACCTATTAATTCATCACAGCAGAATTATTTAGGCATTAAAAACTGCCAGCTTGGTAATAACTTTATTACTGGAAAAACTGTATTTTCATACCAGACAAAAATAGGCATATTAATAGAAAATTTAGACTATGATGAAG
>CAMWVK010000125.1 GCA_947177675.1 uncultured Mucispirillum sp. | reverse complement strand
CAGTATTTCAGTAATAAAAATAAAAAAAATTAAATCTTGCTATTGTAAAATAAAAATGTTTTTTGTATAATCAAGTAATTATAAATAAGTAAAAGAAGTATATTACAGAGTGGGTATATGGATTTAAGCACATTAACAAGGCTTTTTGATGGTATTGATTCATACATTATAGCAGTTGACAGTGAATTTAATATGAAATTCACAAACGGCAGAATATCATTAATTTCTGGCAAGCATCCTGATGAAATGCTAAATAAAAAATGTTACAGTGTAATTCATGGATATAATAAGCCATGTAAAAACTGTCCTATTGCAGAAAACAAAAATTTTTCTAGCACAAAAGTTATCATAAAAGATATTGTTACATATAAAGGGAAAAGAATTTTTGCCCGTGCAGCCTTTACTCGTATATCTGATGATTTATATGTTTCTTCCTTGATTGATATTACAGATTTAGAAAAAGAGCGTTTAAAATTAACCCACTCAAGTAAAGAAACAAAAGCAAATAATTTCAGATTAACCCATGAAAGAAATATAATGGATAATGAAATAACATTTTTAGAAAAAGCTATTGATAATATGGCACAAGGCATTATGATAGTTGATGATGACTATAATATTAAAACTATTAATAAAATGCTGAAAGAAACTTCTCAGCTTGGTAAAAAAGATTTGAAAAATATAAAATGCTACAATGTTTATGGGTTTGAAGAACCTTGTAAAGACTGTCCTCTTAAAACTAATAACAGCAAGGCATTAAGGCAGATGCATGATAAACATATGACAATTATGTTTTCTAAATTTGATAAATATATTATTGAAAGTTTAAGGGATACAACAAGAGAAATCAAGCTTATTGATGACATAAAAGAACGCCAGAATGAGATTAATGAAAAGCAGCGTCAAATGTCTATAATGAATAAAGACCTTTTACGCATGAATGAAAAATTAAAAACAGTTCAGGCATTAATAGAAGAAGAATTAAAACAGGTTGGTCATATTCAGGAAAGTCTGCTGCCTGAAAATCTTCCGCAAATTAATGGATATGATTTTGATGCAACATATATCCCTGCAGAGCAGGCAGGCGGTGATTATTACGATTGTATTCAGATGAGTAATAACTACTGGGGTTTTGTTGTAGCAGATGTATCAGGGCATGGAACACCTGCTGCAGTTATTATGGCAATTACCCGTGCTATAATGCGAAGCTATACATTTGATGTAATCTCTGCATCAGATGCTCTTGCAATGGTTAATGATATTTTATGTGATAATATACATACAAAAGACTTTGTTACAATGTTTTATGCAGTATTAAACACTAATAATGGTATGTTTAATATTGCTTCTGCTGGACATAACCCTGTTCTTTTCTTTGATTCATCAGAATTTATTGTTAAAAAAATAACTGCTTCTGGTATGTTTTTAGGAACATTTGAAGGGTTAAATTTTGAAGAAAAGAAATGGCATATAGAAGAAGGTGATATATTCTTTATGTATACAGATGGTTTAGTTGAAGCAATGAACAGCCAGCGTGAACAGTATGGTTATGACAGGCTTATATCTAAACTTATGATGTTCAGCGATTATCCTGCACAGCGTCTTATAAAAGAAGTAATGGAAGATGTTAAAGATTTTACAGCAGGAGCACCTTTTGAAGATGATATTACAATACTTGTAATAAAAAGAAATAAAAAAGAAAAAGAAAATAAATAGTCATATTAATAAAGTTAGGAGGATATGATATGAATATTAAAAATGTAAATGGAAAGAATGTAGCATACCTTGAAGGTGAAATTAATGCACAAACTGGTGCACAGGTAAAAGCAGAAATAAATAAACTGCTTGATAAAGGCAATGTAGTTATTTTATCTTTCAAAAGTGTAGTGTATATGAACTCATCTGGTTTAAGAGAAATAATAGACTTATTTAAAACAGCGAGCAAAAATAAAAAGGAAGTATCTCTTTGCGATATGAACTCAGATATTAGAGAAATGTTTTCTTTTACAGGGCTTGATAAAGTATTTAAAATATATGATACAGAAGCAGCTGCAATAGGTTAAGATTATGGGTGAGTTACAATATGAAATTAAAAATGGAGTATTTAAAGTTCATATAAACCCTGATAACGACTTGTCTGATATTTCAGAAGTATGTAATATTGTTGAAAAACACAGCGAAGTTGTATTAATAGGTATTGATTTATATAAATGCTCCTATATACAAAGTAAATTTTTAGCAGGGCTTATAGCTGTTAAAAAATTAGCTATGTCAAGGAAAATAGACATTGAGCTTTTAAATGTTTGTGACCAGATAGCACAGGTGCTGCAGTCTACTAATCTTCAAAAATTATTTGTAATCAAAGATGATTTTGCATCATATCCACTTGATACTCTTTTTGAAGGATTTTTAGATACAGAAAAAGCAGACACTGTTTCAGAATATTTAGCAGCTAACTATGATGAAAAAATACAAAACAAACTTATAGAGATTATAGAAAAAGGTAATCCGTTGCTTGTAGAATATGCATTACTGACTATGGGCAAAGCACAAGATCATCAGAATATAGAAATATATAGAAAAGCACTTAATTCTAATGAAGCAAATGTTAAATCTGCAGCTATATTAGTGCTTGGCTGGATAGGCGATACTCATTCTAAAGAGCAGCTTTACAGCTATCTTGCAGCTAAAGAGATAGGTGTGTTTGAAGCAGTAGCAGCTTCTATTGCACTGCTTTCTGATGATACTGATTCTGAAAAACTTGCTAAATATCTGCATGATAAAGATGAGAGAATCCGTCTTGTTGCAATATATGCTTTATCACTTATTAATGATGAGAAAGCTTTTGAATATTTATCAAATGCAATAAATGAAGAAAAAGATGAAACTGTCCGTGTTCAGCTTGCTAAAAAAATAGCATTATTTAAAGATGAACGAGCTGGTAAAATTTTACTTGGTTTACTTGATGATGCTTCTATACAGATAAGAGAGGCGGCAGCTTCTGGCTTATCAAGACGCGGCAGTGGAGAATTTACATCAACACTTGTTGAAAAAATTGGTGACAGAGATAACTGGGTTGGTTTTTTTGCTGCTAAATCGTTAGCCGGCATAGATGATGAAAAGATAATTAAAAAAATTGAAAGCTATTATGATAAAGTAGAGCAGAATGTTAAACTTGCAGTCATAGAAGTATTAGGAAAATGTAAAGGTGTTGACCCTTCGTTTTTATTATCAAAACTAGATGATGCAAACGAGGATATAAGAAAAGAAGCATTAAACTCATTAAACCTTATGAATAGCACTGTAGCATTAACAGTTGCTATGAAGTTGTATAATACAGATGAAAGCTGGCTTGTCAGGTATAAAGCAGTGGATATTATACTTGAGCAGAAACCAGTAGGCTATGATAGTTTATTAAGGGGTAGACTTAAAGACGAAACCAATAAATATATCCTTGAGCATATCATAGGCGAAATTGGAGAGTAAATGTTATGCTTTTAAATTCAATCAAAATTAACGACCAAGAGTTTGTAGAGTTAAAGGATATAATTTATAAAAATTCAGGTATAATGTTTGCAGAAAATAAAAAATACCTGCTTGAAAACAGGCTTTCAAAAAGACTTGCAGACCTTAACTTTACTACTTTTAAAGATTATATTTATTACTTAAAATATGATATTAAAAAAAGGCAGGAGCTTGATACACTTATAAACCTTGTTACTATAAATGAAACATATTTCTTAAGAGAACGCGGGCAGCTTGATTATCTTGTATCAAACATAGTGCCAGACCTAATTAAAGCTGGTAAAAAAAGCATAAAAGTGTGGTCAGCACCATGCTCAACAGGTGAAGAACCTTACTCTATTGCAATACTGCTTAAAAATGCAGGCTTATTTGATAAAGCATCAATAGATATTATTGCAACAGATATTAACTCTGAAGTTGTAGCATTGGCTAAAAAAGGTGAATACAGACAGGCTTCTTTTAGAGGTGTTCCTTCAGATTTTATGAGAAACTTTGATGTGCAGGGTCAAAGCTATTTTATTAAAGATGATATTAAAAGACATGTCCGTTTTAATACTGGCAATATTACAACTCCAGCAATTACAAGCCTTATTGGTAAAGTAGATGTTATATTCTGCCGTAATGTTCTTATTTATTTTGATATGGACGGCAAGCAAAGAACAATTAAAAACTTCTATAATATACTTACAGATCCCGGATATCTTTGTCTTGGACATTCAGAAACATTGAATAAAATATCAGAAGATTTTACAATGAAAAATGCAGGTACATGCATAATCTATATGAAGAAAAAATAGTATAAAGCCCAGAGTTCTCTCTGGGCTTATATATTAAATCACTTTTATTCTTATACTTTAATGAAATTTTATATACTTGCTGTTTAGAAATATTTTCATTATATTATACAGTATAGTCTGCAATAATATTAAGTTAAGTTTTAAGCAGAAAAAACGATATTAAATAAAAGAACACTCAAAAGGAGGTTATGATGTCAACTCCCTATGATGTATCCACAGTAGTATCAAGAAGTTACATTCCTGAGCAGATGCAGGACAGTATGCAGAAAGGTCAGGAACAGAAAAATGCTGCTTTTTTAGCAGAATTTCAAAAGGAATTTGAGAAAAAGCAGAAAGAAGTAAGCGGCACAATAAAGACAGAAAGTGCAGGGGTTGCAGATAAATCTATAAAAATGGAAGAAGAACGCAAAAAAAGAGAAAAACGCAGAAAGCAAAAACAGCAGCAGGAAGCTGAAAAAGCAAAACAGGTTGGTATAGATATTCAGGCATAAAATGCAGAAACGAGTAAAACTTTCAGTTATAAAAGAAAACCAAATTAATGCAGTATATGGGTTTATATTAAATTTAAATCCACTTACTATTCAGTGTGAACAGACTGATATATTTCAGGAAAAAAGTATCATTATTTTTCCAGAAACAGTAAATAATAATAGAGAAATACATATTCTTAAAGTTAAAAATCTTGCAGATAATACAGTGGTATTTGAAAGATTAAAAAGAATTGATGACATATTTTTTAAAAATCACTATATAGAATTCAGCCATATCTTCAGCATTGCAGAAGTGGAAAGCAGCAGTGAATTAAAATATAAAGCTCTTGCAGCAAATATTAACAGGCAGGAGCTTAATTCTACAGCATCCCGTTTAAAAGAAGTATTTTCAAGAGATGAAGTAGAAAATAGAGAGATTATAACATTTTTAATGGATATAAATTCTAAACTTGATGAAATATTATATCTTCTTAAACCAAAAGAAAATATAGATGGTGCAGAAGAATATCTTTCATTAATTTTATCAGAAGAAGGCATTATTTTTGCATGCAGAAAAGAAATATTATGCGATAAAATATTTGCATATACTACAATAAGAGACAGCGGCGGCTTTTTTTCTTTTGCATCATTATGCAGTGTGGAAAAATTAATGGATTCTGATGAATACATAATATATAAAGGAATGTTTACTGATTTAAGCCTTGATTCTGAAGATAAAATAATGAAATATATATTCAGGCTTGAAAGAGAAATGTTAAAAGAGGCTAATAAATAATGGGAAATACTTTAATAATACTTTTAAGTTATATTTTAAATTTTGTACTAATAATATTAATAATAAGTCTGCTTTTAAGAATAAGGAATTTAGAAAGGAAGTTGATTAATTTTTCACCAACAGAAGCA
>CAMWVK010000124.1 GCA_947177675.1 uncultured Mucispirillum sp. | reverse complement strand
TGATTTCTAACTTTTTATTTTTAACTATACTTGAAATAATATTAGTGCCTCTCTTTTTAGTGTTTTATAATATTAACCTTGTTTCTCACTGGCTTATGGCTGTAATAATTCTGCTTGCAACTTATGGTTATTCTGTAACAGGTACATTATTTTCAATGATTAGTGTCCGCACAAAAACAAGAGAAATTATGCTGCCCCTTTTAATGCTGCCAGTATTAATACCTGTTATTATTGCAGCAATACTTTCTACAAATATATTTTTATTAGGTTATGATATAACACATAGTTATAACTGGATAAAACTTATGGCAGTATTTGATGTGATATTTACTGCTGTTATTTTTGGCATATTTGGTGCCATTATAGAAGAATAATTTTATAGGACTATATATGAAAAGGCTTCAAAAACTTGATAAAATCTTTTCCATACTTCTTTTTACAGCAGTGCCTGTTGGGCTTTATTTTGCTTTTTTTTATGCACCTGTTGAAAGAATTATGGGAATAGTGCAGAAAATATTTTACTTTCATGTGGCTTCTGCCTGGATTGGATTTTTTGCATTTTTTGTAACATTTGTGGCAAGTATATTATACCTTGTAACAAAGAAATATGCGTTTGATGATATTGCTTCAGCATCAGCAGAAATAGGGCTTGCATTCTGCACTATAGTTATTTTGACAGGTCCTTTATGGGCTCGTCCTACATGGGGCAAATTCTGGACATGGGACCCACGGCTTACTTCCACACTGCTTTTATGGTTTATATATGTGGGCTATATTATGCTCAGGCAGTTTATGGATGAAAGTGATAGAAGAGCAAAATTCTCTGCTGCTGTTGGTATTATAGGGTTTATTGATGTTCCTGTTGTATTTCTATCAATACAATGGTGGAATAATACAATACATCCAAATGTAGTGCAGAAAGGGGGTGGCGGTCTTCACCCTGATATGCTTACAGCTATGCTTGTATGTCTTTTAGTTTTTACTATTATATACATTTCTCTTTTAATACGCAGGCTAAGGCTTATAAATCTTGAAAGGCGAATAAAATTATTAGAAACAGATTAGAGGGAGCAGATATATGATGAATAATATTGGATATTTAATTGGTGCTTATGCACTTATATGGATAGTTTTAGCTTATTATTTTTACACATCAGGTGCTAAATTAAAAAAACTTGAAGAAAAAGTAAAAATACTTGAAGAAAATAAAGAAAAATAAAGACAACAGATTATCTTTTTTTGTCTTACAAAAAAATTTATATCTTGACAATCCCCCCCCCGTATTAGATTATACAAATCACACTCTATTGTGAAGAGGTATTTTTTTGTATGAAAAGATTTCGGTTTTTATTTTTATTTTTATTGATAATATCTGCATGCACGAAAGGCGAAACTGAACAGGCAATACCAGAAATAAAACCAACAGATGTTGTTGTTACAAAAGTTGTGCTGCAGGATATTACAGATTACTATACACTTCCGGGAACTGTGGAAGCATGGGATGATATTACAGTTCCTGCAGAAATATCTGGTCCAGTTACATGGATAGGTAAAGAAGAAGGTTCATTTGTAAAACAGGGAGAAGCAATATTAAAAATCAATACTGATAACCTGCTTGCAAATTTAAACTCAGCAAAAGTTCATTTAGAAGATGACAGGAAAGAATTCCTGCGTCAGAAAAACTTATATGCTCAAAAGGCAGTTTCTCAAAAGCAGTATGATACAGCTAAAAAAGCGTATGATTTATCAGAAGTATCATACAGGCTTGCTCTTGATGAATATAATAAAAGCACAATAAAAAGCCCAGTTACAGGTATTATTGATGATGTAATGCCAAATATTGGTGAATATGTTTCTCCCGGCACAGAAGTAGCAAGGCTTATAGATATGTCTAAACTGAAAATATATGTATATGTGCCGGAAAACGATGTAAAATATTTAAGGCTTGGTCAGACAGTTGATGTATATGTGGCAGAGATTGGCGGCGAAAAAAATGTGAAACAGGGGATTATTAACTATATTTCAGTAGTAAGTGACAGTGCCAGCAATTTAACACATAAAGTCCGTGTAGATATAGCTCTTGACAGAGATATAAGACCCGGCAGGATAGTGCGTGTAGATATTGTTCGCAAAACATTTCATGATGTAATGGTTGCAGATATGTATGCGGTTATAGATAAAGATGGTCAGAAAGTAGTGTATATAAATAACAATGGCAGGGCAGAAGAAAGAAAGGTGGTTACTGGTGATATGATAGGTTCAAAAGTAATAATTATTTCAGGTATTGAGCCAGGCCAAGAGCTTATTACAAGCGGTCAGCAGTTCTTATCAGATGGCTCACCTGTCCGACTGGGAGAATAAAATATGCTTATAACAAAGGCTGCCATTAAGTGGAAGCAGGCTGTTTTTCTGTTAATGATGGTGTTTATTATATTTGGTTCATCTGCATATATAAGCCTGCCAAGAGAAGCTAATCCTGATGTTCCTATACCATATATCTTTATAACAACTATATATTCAGGCGTTTCCCCTACAGATATGGAATCTCTTGTAACATTTAAAATAGAGAATAAATTACGGGGTATAGAAGGGGTAAAAGAAATTATCTCATACAGTGCTGAAAGTGTTTCCAATATAAGTATAGAGTTTAATCCTGATGTTGATGTTGATATGGCACTGCAGCGTGTAAGAGATAAAGTTGACCAGTCTATGAGTGATTTACCTCAGGATTTAACAGAAGAACCTATTATTACAGAAATCAGTATGAGCGATTTCCCTGTGTTTGTTGTAGCTATTTCTGGAGATGTGCCTGAACATGATTTAAAGAAAATAGCTGATGAAATGCAGGATAAATTTGAAAGCATAAAAGGTGTTTTGGAAGTAGATTTGTCTGGAACAAGAGATAGAGAAATTCTTATCGTTTTTGATTATGAAAGGCTGCAGTCTTATTCCCTTACAATGAATGATTTGGCGAATGCTGTGCAGGGAGAACATATAAATATTCCCGGCGGTTCTCTTGATATTGGCAGGGGAAAATATCTTGTTCGCATACCCGGAGAATATACTAATATAAAAGAAATAGAAGATATAGTTGTTACAGTAAAGGATGGAATACCTGTATATTTAAGAGATGTTGCAAGAGTGCTTGATTCTTTTGAAGATAAAGATTCTTATGCTTCACTGAATGGTGTACCTGCCATATCCGTATCCATTAAAAAACGGGTTGGGGCAAATTTGTTAGATATGGCAGAAGATGTGAAAAATACTATAAAAGAAGCTGAAGCAGAATATCCGCCAGCTGTTAAATTCACACTTACTACCGATATATCAAAAGATATAAAATCAATGGTTAATGAGCTTGAAAATAATATGATTACAGGCTTTATACTTGTATTTTTGGTGCTGTTTTTATTTTTAGGTAAATTAAATTCACTTTTTGCAGCTGTAATCATACCTTTTAGTATGCTTATATCTTTTATGGTGCTGCAGGCATTGGATATAACGCTAAATATGCTTGTATTGTTTTCATTAATTATGGCTCTTGGTATGCTTGTGGATAATGCAATTGTAATAGTAGAAAATATATACAGGCATATGCAGGAGGGTAAAAGCAGAGTAGAAGCAGCAGTTGCTGCCTCAGAAGAAATAGGATGGCCTGTTGTTGCTTCTACATTAACAACAGTTTTTGCTTTTCTTCCTATGGCATTTTGGCCGGGTGTTATTGGCGGATTTATGAAATTTTTACCAATTACACTAATTATTACTTTAATCTCATCTTTATTTGTTGCACTTGTGTTTAATCCTGTTATAAGCTCAACTTTTATGCGGATAAATGATAAACATATAGGGGAAGAAAACGATTTAAAGTTTGGAAGATTTATTCAGTTTTATATGAAAACAGTAAATGCTGCATTAAAACATAGAGTTATAGCAATATTATCAGCCATATTTTTCGTAATACTGCCTATGTTTTTATTTGGAGCAAGAGGGCTTGGTGTAGAGTTTTTTCCAGAAAGTGACCCAGCCCGTGTTTTTATAAGAGCAAATACACCAGAAGGCACAAATGCAGCTACAACTAATGAATTTGTAAACAAGTTTAGAGAAGCCACTCTTGATGAAAAAGATATTAAACTGACACTTGGAGAAGTCGGCGGTGCTGCTGCAGATTATTCAGATGCTGGCGGGACAGCAACTCACAGGGGCAGGCTTACAATAGAATTTTTAGATTTTGAAGATAGAAGTGAACCATCTCCAGCTGTTATAAACAGGATTAGAGAACGGCTTAATTTTTTTCCGGGTGCTGAAGTTGTGTGGGAAAAAGAGCAGATGGGTCCGCCTACTGGTGATGCTGTAAGTATAGAAATATCTGGCAAAGATGTTGATGTTCTTGGCAGTATTGCAGCAAAAGTGAAAAAAACAATAGAACAGATACCGGGACTTGTGGATTTAAAAGATGATTATGTAAAATCAAAGCCGGAAATAAGAATAAATGTAGATAGAGAAAAAGCTGCTCTTTTAGGACTGAATACTTCCAATATAGCTCAAGCTGTGCGTGGCTCTGTTTATGGCATAGAAGTTGGCAAATACAGGGAAGGTGATGATGAATATGATATTAAAGTCAGACTTCCGGAAGAACAGAGAAAAAGTATAGATGACATAAAAAATCTTATGATAAACACACCACAGGGTCAGTATGTGCCTATATCCTCTGTGGCAGATGTGACACTAAGTGCAGGTTTTGGAACTATTACAAGGATAGACTTTAAAAGGGTTGTTAATGTAACTGCTAATGCAGAAGGCAGAAGCAGTGTGGAAGTTATGAAAGATGTTATGGATACACTGAAAAATTTTGAGCTGCCATCAGGATATACAATGAACTATACAGGCGAAACAGAAGACCAGCAGGAAGCAGGTATGTTTTTAGGACAGGCACTGCTTGCAGCATTGTTTTTAATACTTATGGTGCTTTTAATAGAGTTTAATTCTGTATCGCAGACTTTTATAATATTATTTACTATTGTGCTGTCAATAGGCGGTATATTTTGGGGACTTGTTATAACAAATACAAATTTTGGAATTATTATGACAGGTATAGGAACTATTTCTTTGGCAGGTGTTGTTATAAATAATGGGATTGTGCTGATAGATTATACTAACCAGCTTCGGGCAGAAGGTATGGCAGCAAGAGATGCAATTATCAGAGCAGGAGCAGTCCGTTTCAGACCAGTAATGCTTACAGCATGGACAACTATTTTAGGTATGCTTCCTATGGCTACAGGTTACGGAATAGATTTTAAAAATATGAAGTTTGTAACAGGTGCTGAAATGAGTCAGTATTGGGGACCTATGGCAAATGCAGTGATTTTCGGGCTTGCATTCTCTACTATGCTTACATTGATTATAGTCCCAGTGCTTTACTCTTTTACATGTAGAGGATTAAAAAAAGATGAAAATGCAGATGATATGCAGGATACAGAAAAGCAGGACTTTTTTACAAGACTAAAAAATATGCTGCCGCTGAAAAACTTTGGCAGAAATAAAGATATAAAACGCCTGCTGAATAAAGGGAAATAGACTAGATAATATGTAAAAAATAGAAGGGAGCTGAAAAGGCTTCCTTTTTTTATAGTATAGTATAATTTAAACTACAATTTTATGTAATGCAAAATAAAGACAATAAATAGTCAATATAAACAAAAAAAATGTTTATATTGACATATTTC
>CAMWVK010000123.1 GCA_947177675.1 uncultured Mucispirillum sp. | reverse complement strand
GTATCTATGTTCAATAGAAATATTATATTTTAATGGGAGAGGAATTATGAATGTTTCTCAATTTATTGGAGCATATAAAGATATGCTTACAAACTATTTTAATTTTAAAGGGAGGGTATCTCGTAAATCATTTTGGTATGCAATCGCAGTAAATACAGTAGTAATGGTTGTATTATCTATAATATGCAGTATATTATCAAGCATATTATCTGTTTTTGCTTTTATTCCTTCACTATATTCTCTTGCTGTTCTTTTACCTTCATTGGGATATTCTTATAGAAGAGTGCAGGATATAGATAAGAATGGTCTTTTATTATTAGTACCTTTATATAATATTTATTTGTTTATCCAGCCTGGTACAGATGGAGCAAACAAATTTGGTGAAAAACCTGCCGAAATATAATAAAAATTATCCGTTATGTTCTAAATTCATTATGTTTTTAGAGCATAACGATTATTTATCCCTTTGCCATATGCTTATTTGTGAGACAGTTACAATTTCAAAATGACTTCTTTACTCTTGTATTTTTATTTTTACTAAAAATATGCAGTATGTGTATAATATACTGGTTTTTCATCTAGAATATAAACATATTTCTTATATATAAGTAAGTAATGAATTTTTAATTATGATTTATAAATATTTTTTGAATTTTTTAAACCATCATATGCAGCCAAAAATAAATTCGTCTATGCTTCTTTAAGAAGCATTATCATAAGGTTTATGTGTCATTCTAAAAAGAAACCAAAGAATCTGGAATATGCAGGGCATCACAACTTATAAATACTTCATTGCAAAATAAGAAAAAATATGTTATATTAATAACAGTGTCAAAAATGCAGGATTATATATTATTGTAGAATAATAAGGAGATATTTAATGAGTTCATTTAGATCTTTTGTTATTACAGAAAACAATGGAGCTATAGTTAAAGATGTGATTTTGGAAAATACTGAGAATTTACCAGCGGGTGATGTTTTAATTAAGGTTATGTATTCTACTATTAACTCTTATGATGTTCTTTTTTCAAGAGCTAATACTCCTTTTCGCAATAATGTATATCCTTATGTTTCTGGTGTGGATGCTGCAGGTATAGTTGTGGAATCTAATTCTATCCATTACAGAGAGGGTGATGAAGTATTAATATTTGGCAATGGTTTAGGGCAGGATATACCCGGAGGTTTTGGTCAGTTTGTCCGTGTTCCTGAATCATGGATAGTAAGCCTGCCTACAGGTCTTTCTATGCAGGACAGTATGACACTTGGCTCTGATGGCATTGCTGCAGCTATTGCGGTTATGGAAATTATGGCGGCAGGTATTCAGACTAATTCAAAAGATGTGATTGTTGGAGGCTCATCTTATGGTATTGATACTTTTGCTGTTTCCATACTTAATTTATGTGGATATAATGTTACTGCGGTTACTAAATATATGGAATGTGAGGATTTTATCTATGAATTAGGAGCAAAAAATGTTCTTAGTTTAGACAGTTTTATAGATAAATCTGGTAAACACTTATTAGAAGATAAATATGTAGCAGGCATTGATACTCTTGGTGGAGATATGCTTAACACTATGATTCGTTCAGTTAAAGGCGGTTCAACTATTGCTGTATGCGGTGCTGTTCTTAGTGAGTCATTTTCTTCATCACTTCTGCCTTTAATATTAAGAGGTATTAATCTGGTTGGTATTGATTCTCTTAGATGTTCCCACAGTTTAAAAAGGGAAGCTCTTTATAAACTTGCAGGTGACTGGTATCTTAAAACTCTTTCATTTATGTGTAATGAAATATCTATTTTTGAAATCAACGAATATCTTGATAAAATAAATGACAGTCCAATCAAAGGAAGAATAGTTATTAATCATAAGTTATAGTTGTTTAATATGTTTCATTAGGCAGGTTTTTTATGCTGCGTATTGTTATATTTGTTTTTTTTATGCTGGTTTATTTCAATCTGACTGCAGCACCTGTTGTTAGTTTTATAGAGTTTACACCAATAGCGGCTATTTCAGATGGTTATTCTTTTGGCATATCAGAATTAAAGTTAAATAAACGCACTATTTATACTATCAGCTTTAAAAAAGGAAAAGATGTTTTTGCAGTAACTCCTGAAAATATGCTGCGTGGATATTACCCAGACATTACTTTTACTGGGCTTGCTATTAATAAAAATACAGTAATAATAGGCGGTAAAGAAAGATATTCTTCTAATACTCCATGGATTTTTATGTTTAAAATTCAGAATAAAAAAATCTCTATTGCAGATATTATTACAAAAGCAACAGTAAATGAGTATAAGTATAATTTTGAATATAATCTTCCAAGCATTGATGCTCCAAGAGAACTGCCAGATGTAGATAAAGATACAAAGGCAGAAATAGAGCTGGATTTTTATGAAACAGGTATCACATTATATGCAGAAATAAGGGATAAAAGCTTAAATATAGATTATTCATCATCAAAATACAATGATATTTTTAATGTGCTTGATATTATGGAAGAAAAAGATGATTATCAGTTTATGCAGTATCTAATATATGGTGTTCTTGCTGGCAGGCTTACAAAACAGCAGGCAGAAGATATGTATATAAGGCAGATTAGAGAATCAAATATTCAGCTGCAGCAGCTTATTGCAAATATGAAGCGAATAAAAGAGCTTTCAGTGCAGTATAATCTCAGCAGTCAAATGGTGGAATATTTGTCAAGAGATATGGAGCAGTATGAGATTTTTCAGATTATAGATAATCTTTCAAGCAGTAAGGAATTTAAGAAGCGTATATTACTTTTAGATGAACAGTTAAAACTTTTAAAAATTGATGAAGTAATATTAAATGACTTTGCAACATATATCAGCGGATATCTATCTAATACAGAGTTTATAAATTTATGTACTATAGCTGCTGCTCCGTTATATATGGATATTAATACTATTATTTCAAATATTTTTATTTTGGATAATATTATACATAAATATGGATATAAAATAATTTATTTAAAAGCAGGCATATAATTAAAATAGGCAGATAAGAGGCAGTGTATGACAAAAACAAATAGAATGGCAGTTTTTTTTATTATTTTAGCAGCAATATATTACTGCTGGAATGCTTATATTTTACCTGTAAGGGGAGATGAAGCATATCTTTATTTAAAGAGTCTTGGTCTTTCATGGACAACTCTTGCACCAACTGGTTTAGTTGAATATATACTTAAAGGTATGGATTTTTTTGGCTCATCTGCATTGCAGTTAAGACTGCCATCTATTATTTTTATATCATTTTCTGCTCTTATTATATATGAACTTACATTAAAACTATCAGATAATTATGGTGCATGGTTTAGTATGATATTATTTTTTGTTTCACCACCAATAACATACTCTTATATGTCTATGACACCAAATGCTCTTTTAATTTTCTGCTTTGTTTTATATATCTATGCTTTTTATATGATAGCAGTTGATGATAAATCTGTAAAATACTATGTCTGGATGGCGGTATCTATAATATTTGCCATTAGTGTAGATTTTTCAGGAATACTGCTTTTATTAAATCATATAGTATATAGTTTTATAAAAAAAGATATGCTTTCTGATAAAATGTATTTATTTGTTACTGTTTTATCTGCTGCAGTGTTATTAATATTTGGATTAAGCCATTATTATGGAGTATTTGATTTATTTTATAAATATCCTGTTGAATCAGAAATGCAGTTTGTATATAGGTTTCTGCTGTTTGTAATTATATATCTGCCTGTTATTTTTATTATTTTTTCAGCAGTTAGGAATAGAAGAATAGATGATAAAGTGTTTCCATTGTTTACAGCATGTATTATTTTTGCAGCAGGCGGTATTGTTTTTAGTTTAGTTTCTAATTATGATGTTCGTAATTTAGGTGCATTACTTATTCCTGCAATAGTTTTATCTGGCTATTATTATGAAATATATGGGTATAAAGTAACAATCGGAGTTATTACTGCAGTTTTAGTACTGGTATCTGCATATACAAATATCAGCAGTAAATCACTTATTACACCAAGATACATAGAAAATACAAGGGTATATGAATCTACCCGTATTGCTATGCAGAGTATATTAGGAAGTTATGATAACTGTATTTTTAGTTATGATCCAGAATTATCATCTATTCTTTCATATAATACATTTACTTATCCAGAAGCCTGCACAATAGAAGAATGTGACAGCACATTTGGAGTATTTGTTTCAAAAGAAAAAGAAGATAATTTAGCGAAGTATTTTGCAGAAGTCCATGAAGCAAATATTTACAGATTTATGAGCATAAAAGATGGAGAGTTTAAACTTTATTTTTATCAGGTCAATGGTTTAAAGAAAAATCAGAAGTAAATTAATATATAGTTTTAAATAGTTTGCAGTATGTAAGAATATATATCTTACAAGCCTAATGCGAATTTTTTGTAAGTTCAGAAGCATAAAAGCAGTATAAGAATACTAGATTACTTTGAAGAAAGTATTAAAAATTAAGCTGTTAATGATATAAGCGAGCCAATATTATAAGAATATGCAGTTGTATTTTGATTATTTTTCTGCTTTGCTGGCATAATACTGCTTTCTTTAACATTTTGAACTGGTGCATGAGTTGCAGCAGCAGTTGTATTATCAGTGCTGTAATTTGCTTTATCTGCATTTTCTTTCAATGAAATATTTGCATAAGATTTTCTGTTATCAGTATTTACTGCTGTTTTTTTATTTTCTGTATTATTTTCACTTTCGTTTTCACTTGCTGTTGTTTTGTCATCTTTTGTTTCTGCATTAATTTCAGCATTTTTCTGATGTGTTAATTCTTTTCTTGCTTCGCTCATCATTTGCCTGGCAGTTGAAGCTACTTTTTGGTCCTGCCCTGATGGTTCAGCAGGGGCAAGAGCTGCTTTAATAACTACTTGAGCTTTTGCAATAGTTGCTTCTGGATCGCCCTTAACAGGAGAAGTATCAATATTCACACTGCCACCAACTGCATACTGTTTACCGTCTGGACCAGTTTGATAATCATAGCTTGCACCACCCAAAACATAGGAGCCGCCTGCTGCAATATGAGCTTGTTCATGAGTTTTAACTTCTCTATCTCGTGCTTTCAGCTCATCTATTTGCTTCTGTTCTTCTTCTGTAAACTGTTGGTTTGAATTATTGATTTTTTCTGGTTTTGAAGCAAGTATTTCTTCGCCAGTTAAATATGATGATGGATTTTCATTATTAGAATTATTGTTTAAAGTAGTTTCATTATTTCTTTCATAACTACTTGATACTATTTGAGTTTGAATATATTTATCATCTATTGCTTTAATATTTTCCTGCTTTTGAGAATTAGATATATTATTAGTACTTGATGTTTCATACTGAGATGAAATAACTGGAACATAATTGTAAAAAGAATTTGTTAAAGCAGAAACACTCATAATTTCCTCATCAGTATATGGAAGAAATCAGGCGTGCTGCCTTAATATATCAACCTTTTATATAATTTACTATATGTATCATAAACTATATTCTATTATTTTGCAAGTAGAAATAATTTTGTTTTTCTATCCTCCAATTTTTTTTAAAATAATAGTTGTAATTATTTGATATTATTTATAAAAAAGCTATTTTTACAGATATATACTAAAAAAATATAATGCTGAAATTAAGCCATATAACACTTGTCTATTCTGATTTTAGGCGAATAATCTATAATATGCAAATTTATAATGTCTATAACAAACTAAAATGTAGTAACTATATGCAATATCTATAATCC
>CAMWVK010000122.1 GCA_947177675.1 uncultured Mucispirillum sp. | reverse complement strand
GCATTTATCAGAAAAAAATTAGGTCAGGATATTGCAGGTGCCTGTGGTCAGCTTGCAGCAGACTATAAAGGTGCAGTAAATTTATAACTAAAAGGAGAATGCTATGTTAAAAAAAGGAGATAATGCACCAGCTTTTGAACTTGAAAGCAGTAAAGGTGGCACAGTATCAAGTGAGAATTTGAAAGGCTCTAAATATGTTTTATATTTTTATCCAAAAGATAATACATCAGGCTGCACTAAAGAAGCAATAGAGTTCAGCCAGTTAATAGATGAGTTTAAAAATAAAAATGTCCAAATCTTTGGTATAAGTCCAGATAGTATGAAAAAACATCATAAATTTATTAACGACCATGATTTAAAAGTTACTTTATTGTCTGACCCAGAAAATGCTGTCTCATCTGCTTATTTTGCTTATGGTGATAAAACAATGTATGGTAAAGTTTATAAAGGTATAATCCGCTCTACATTTATTATAAATGAAGATGGAATAATTGAAGAAGCATTTTATAAAGTAAAAGCTAGTGGTCATGCAGAAAAAGTATTAGGGTGTGTGCTATAATGAAAGCTGTTGTAGATTTTGAAAATAATCTAAAAAGATTAGAAGATATTGTGTCGTCTTTAGAAAAAGAAGAACAGTCCTTAGAAGAAACTGTTAAGCTTTTTCAGGAAGGTATGAACCTTTCAAAAGAATGTCGTAAAGCTTTAAAAGAAGTTGAAGACTCTGTGAAAGTAGTTATGGAAGAAGATAGCAGTGGTAACATAATTACAAGTGACTTAAAAACAAATGAATAATATATTATCTTTTTTCCAAGAAAGCACTGAAAGGGTGGAGAAATTTTTAGATAACAGGCTTGTATATTCTAATGTTTATACTGATAAATTAACAGAAGGTATGCGATACAGTGTATTTGCAGGCGGAAAAAGGCTGCGTCCAGCATTAGTTTATGCTTCTTATGGTATATTTTCAGATAATTATGACTATGTTACACCCTTTGCAACTGCTATTGAAGTTCTTCATACTTATTCATTAATCCATGATGATTTGCCAGCTATGGATAATGATAATATGAGACGGGGCAAGCCATCTAATCATATTGCTTTTGGAGAAGCACAGGCTATTTTAGCAGGTGATGCACTCCTTACAAAAGCATTTGAGATTATGTCAGATTATACTATTGCTCCAAATATTCCAGATAATATTCGTGTAAAAGCTGTATATAAGCTGGCACTTGCTGCTGGTGATTTAGGTATGATTGGTGGTCAGTATGCTGATATTGCAGCAGAAGGCAGGAAACCTGTAGCTGAACTTGTTAAATTTATACATAAAAATAAAACTGCAGCTTTAATAGAATGTGCCGTATATCTAGGTGGTATAGCAGGCGGTGCAAATGATAAGCAGATTGATCAGCTTATATCATTTGGTAAATATGCAGGGCTTGCCTTTCAGGTAATAGATGATATTTTAGATATAACATCATCGTCAGAAACACTTGGAAAAAATGTTCAAAAAGATATAAACAGCCATAAGGCTACATATCCTGCTGTTTATTCTCTTGAAGGTGCAAAGCAAAAAGCAGAACAGTATATAAATAAAGCATGTAAAAGTTTAGAAATTTTTGGTGATAAAGCTGATATGCTGCTTTCTATTGCTAAATTTATTATGGAGCGTAAATCATAAAAAACAATAATACAGAGTTTCTTCAATCATTAAATCTACCTGAGGATATTAAAAACCTGTCTTATGAAGATTTAGAAAAAGTTGCAAAAGAAACAAGAGAATTAATTATTGATGTAACATCTAAAAATGGAGGTCATATTGCACCAAGTCTTGGTGTTGTAGAGCTTACTATTGCATTACTGCGTATTTTTAATTTGCCAAAAGATAAAATAATATGGGATGTAAGTCATCAGTCATATGCTTATAAAATATTAACTGACAGGCTTAACTCTTTTCATACACTTAGACAGTACGAAGGTATAAGTGGCTTTTCAAGACCAGAAGAAAGCGTATATGATACATGTATTTCAGGTCATGCAAGCACATCTATATCCTCAGTAATAGGTATTACTCTTGCAAATTCAATATTAAATAAAGAAGGAAAAGCTGTAGCAGTAATTGGTGATGGTGCCTTAACTGGCGGCTTAGCTTTGGAAGCTTTAAATAATATTGGAGTATTTAAAAAAAATATTATTATTGTTCTTAATGATAATGAAATGTCTATCAGTGCAAATGTTGGTGGTTTTTCATCATATCTTTCTAAATCATTAACAAGTGCTCTTGCAACAAAGATGCGTTATGATTTTAAAAATGCAGCAGAAGAAGCTCCATTTGGTGATGCTGTATTGAAAATAGCTAAGAAAATGGAAAATGTGATGATAGGTGTGTTATCCCCTGGAGCATTTTTTGAGAATTTAGGCATAAGATATATAGGACCAATAGATGGGCATAATATAAAAGAAATAGAAAAAGCATTGTCTAATGCACAACTTCAGAAAAGACCTGTTTTAGTGCATATTGCAACAAAAAAAGGCAAAGGATATGAACCTGCAGAAAAAAGCCCTGATGTTTTTCATGGTATTTCTGCTTTTGATAAAGAAACAGGTATTGCAAGAGGTAAAAGTGATATGCTGTCATGGACAGATGTTTTTGGCAGAAAAATATTATCTATGGCAGAAACTCATAATAATATTGCAGCTATTACTGCGGCAATGGGGGATGGCACTGGTCTTAAAAAATTTGCAGAAAAATTTCCAGACAGATTTTTTGATGTGGGTATAGCTGAGCAGTATGCAGTAGCATTTTCAGCAGGGCTTGCTGTGGTTGGAATGAAACCATACTGTGCAATATATTCTACATTTTTACAGCGTGCTTATGACCAGATTATTCATGATATAGCAATTGCAGAACTTCCTGTCACATTATGTGTGGACAGGGGTGGATTTGTAGGGGCAGATGGCTCAACTCATCATGGTATATATGATATTGCTTATTTAAAAACTATTCCAAATTTAAATATTATGCTTCCAAAAGACAAAAGTGAACTGGAAGCAATGCTTGATTTAAGTTATGAATTAAATAAACCTGTTGCTATACGGTATGCAAGAGGCAGTGTATATGATAATAAAGAACTGCTGTTTAATAAGCTGGAACTTGGAAAACCAGAAATTATTTCTGATAAAGGAAAAACTGCAGTTATCTCTGTTGGACATATATTCAGCGAAGTTTGTACCGCATATAAAATGCTGCTTGATGAAGGGATTGATGTTACACTTATTAACCTCAGGTTTATTAAACCGCTTAATGAAGAATATTTATTAAGTATTTTAAAAGATAAATCTTTTGTTGTAATAATAGAAGAAGGTGCATTAATAGGTGGTGCTGGAGAAATGATTGTTTCTTTATTAAATAACAGAGGCATTTATATTCCATGCAGAACTATAGGCATACGAGATGAATTTTTTGAGCATGGATCAGTTGAAGATTTAAGAAAAGATGCAGGTCTGGACTGGGAAAGCCTTTATAATACTATAAAAGACTGCACTTGCAGGGCTTAATGATTTTAATATATTATGAAGAAAAAAAGAATAGATGAACTGCTTGTTGAAAAGGGGCTTGCAGTAAGTATATATGAAGCAAAAAGATTTATAATGGCTGGGCTTGCAATAGCAAATGATAAGCGTATAGATAAGGCTGGTGATTTAGTGCCATTTGATGCAGCTGTAAGGCTTAAAGACAGGCTGCCTTATGTAAGCCGTGGCGGTTTAAAGTTAAAGCATGCAGTAGATACATTTAAGTTAAATATGCAGAATGCTTTTGTAATGGATATAGGCTCATCAACTGGCGGATTTACTGATGTCTGTCTGCAGGAGGGTGCAGAATGTGTTATTGCAGTTGATTCCGGCACTGCTCAGCTGCATAACAAACTTCTCCATAATGAAAAAGTTATTTCTTTTGAAAACACTAATTTTAAATATTTTGCATTTGAAAAAGTAAATAGATACTGTGACTTTATAGTTACAGATGTATCTTTTATTTCATTATGCTCTATTATCCCTAATGCAGTTAAATTTTGCATGCAGGGGACTATATTTATAGCATTAATCAAGCCTCAGTTTGAAGCAGAGCGTTATGAAGTTGAAGATGGCGGCATAGTCAGTAATAGAAATATTCATAAAAGAGTAATAAAAAAAGTTATAGATTTTGCAAGAGAGTATAATTTTTCCTTTATTGATATAGCAAAATCATGTATAACTGGAGCAAAAGGTAATATTGAATATTTATCATATTTTGTGTATAGAGGAATACAAGAAAATAAAAATATAGAAAATATAATAGAGAAGGTTACATTGTAAGTGAAAGCAGCATTAATTGTAAAGCCAAAAGGCGAAGTAAAAAATATAGTAGAAAATGTTATTCAAATATTAGAAGCAAAAGGTATAATACCACTACTTGAAAAAGAAACTGTTGAAAGGCTTGTGATAAAAAAAGAAAGTTATTCTATAAGTGATATGCGTTCGCAGGCTGATTTAGTAATAGTTTTAGGTGGAGATGGAACTCTGCTTTATGCTTCAAGAATGTTTAGATTTTTAAGTGTTCCTATACTTGGCTTTAACCTTGGCAGATTAGGGTTTATAATGGAATATAATATTGAAGATTTTGAAAAAGTTATCATCAATTTTATAGAAAAAAAAATAATCATTAAACAGCGAATGAAAGTTGCTGGCATATTATTAGAAAATGGGAAAAATATTTTTGAAGAAGAAGCATTAAATGAAATTGTCATAAATAAAGGTGCTCCATCAAGAATGATAGAATTAAGTATTTTTATTAATAACAGCTTTGTAACAAGATATCGTTCAGATGGTGCAATAATTTCTACACCAACTGGCTCTACAGGCTATACAATTTCTGCAGGCGGTCCTATTGTTCACCCTGATTTAGATTCTATAATACTTTCTCCAATATGTCCACATGCTTTAAATATCCGTCCTATAGTTTTGCCAAAAACAAGTGTAATAGATATACATATTGAAACAAGTAATGTGGAATGTTATGCAACTTATGATGGGCAGATTGTCCGCCCATTTAATAACAGAAGTATATTAAGAGTTGTCCGCTCATCATGTGATTTACACTTAGCAGTATCACAGGATAGAAATTATTACAGTATATTAAGAGATAAACTTGGCTGGGGAGGCATACCGTGTTAACATATCTAGCCGTAAAAAATATAGCAGTTATAGAAAAAGTCAGTTTAGAATTTGAAAAAGGATTGAATGTTATTACTGGTGAAACAGGTGCTGGTAAATCTGTGCTTGTTGGAGCATTAAAATATTTAACTGGGGACAGGCTTGGCAAAGTAACACCTAGAAATCAGCAGGAAAAGTTTTCTGCAGAAGGTATTTTTTGTGATGATTTAAATATTGAGACAGAATTAATAGAGCAGTATGAAATAGATGATGAACTGATAATATCAAGAGAAACTGATGAAAATGGTAAAAATAAGGCATTTATTAATGGCAGGGCAGCCCCTGTAAACAGGTTGAGAGATGTTTCAGAATCTTTAATAGATATTCATGGTCAGCATGAAAATCAGTTTTTATTTAACCCTGCAAAACATTTATCTTTTGTAGACTTTTTTGTAGATAGTAGTTTAAAAGAAGATTTCAGCATTAAATATAGAGCTTATAGAGAAAAACTTGATAAATTAGAAGATTTAAAAAGAAATAAAGAAAATATTATAAAAATGCAGGAAATGTATAAAATGCAGTATAATGAGATTGTTTCTTAT
>CAMWVK010000121.1 GCA_947177675.1 uncultured Mucispirillum sp. | reverse complement strand
GGAATAAAATATGTATGGCTACTGCATTCTCCCTTTCTGTAATTATTTATTATGATGGAAAGTTTATCATTATTGTATGTTTCATCTATTATGAAAGCCTGTATAAGCTGTGAAATTTCTTTAATTTCAAGCATCATTTCTCTTTCAATAGTATCAAATAGTTCATATATGTTTTTGTAATAGGAATAAAAAACTCCACGGTTATATCCTGCCAAATCTGTTATTTCTACAATTTTAATTATGTTTATATCTTTTTCAGAATACAGTTGCCAGAATGCATCTTTTAATAAATCAGGTGTTTTCAATTTATTTTTCATAAGTTTATCCATAGTATATATTACATTTTATTTTTTATAAATTCAACAAAAAAAGGTAATTTGTTGAAAGTAAATTTTAGAAATTAATATCCATTTTTAAGTTTTAATACACATAAATATTAAATATAGTATTATTTCTGTCTTTATATTTAATATATATACATTTGCCTGCAATTATAAAAAATGGGATATCTTCAGATAATACATAATGTTTGACATATTTGAAATAAGACATTATTATTTTTTAAGTTGGAGGATTTATGAAGATATTAGCATTAAACTGTGGCAGTTCTTCGGTTAAATATCAGTTATATGATACAGAAACAGACAGACTGCTTGCAAAAGGTGCTTTAGAGCGTATAGGGTTAGTTGGTACATTTATTGTTCATAAAACAGAGCACCAGAAACACAGGCTGGAATGTGACTGTGCTAACCATAAAGATGCAATATTTACTATTTTTAAATTTTTAACTGATGAAGAATTTGGCATTATTTCAGAAATAAATCAAATAGATGCAGTTGGTCACAGAATAGTCCACGGCGGTGAACTTTTTAATAAAAGTGTGCTTATAGATGATGAAGTTATTAATGCAATAGATTCTCTTTCAAGCCTTGCCCCACTTCATAATCCACTTAATTTGGCAGGTATTAATGCTATTAAATCATTACTGCCTAATGTGCCGCAGGTCGCAGTGTTTGATACAGCATTTCATCAAACTATTCCGTCTGCTGCTTATTTATATGCAATACCTATGAAATGGTATGAAAAATATGGTGTAAGAAAGTATGGCTTTCATGGAACAAGCCATTTATATGTTACAAGGCGGGCAGCAGCACTTTTAAATAAAGACATTAAAGATACTAAATTAATAAGCCTGCATATTGGAAACGGTGTAAGTGTTACAGCTGTCAGCGGTGGTAAATCTATTGATACATCAATGGGATTTACTCCACTAGATGGAGCAGTTATGGGCACAAGAAGTGGGAGTATTGACCCTGCGGTTGTGCTTTTTATGATGGATAAGGAAGGACTTTCTTCTGAAGAAGTAAATACTGTGCTTAATAAATGTTCAGGTGTGCTGGGTATTACTGGCAGATATACAGACAGGCGTGATATTGCAAGGGTTGCACATGAAGGAGATAAGCTGTGTAATCTTGCTATGGATATAGAATCATACAGACTTAAAAAATTAATTGGTGAATATTATGCAGTTTTAGGCGGGCTTGATGCTGTAATATTTACTGCAGGGGTTGGAGAAAATTCCAGCATAGTAAGAAAAATGGTATGTGCCGGGATGGAACATCTTGGAATAAACCTAGATGATGATAAAAACGAAATTGCTCATTCAGAGACAGATATTTCTAAAAATAACAGTCCTGTTAAAATATTTTTAATTCCAACAAATGAAGAATTAGTTATTACAGAAGATGTAAAAGCAATATTAGAAGGCTCGTATAATAACCCAGATTTTAAATATTCATTTGAGGTATAACTATGAATACTGATGATATTATTACATATTGTCTTAATAATTACGGCTATGTAGATTACAGTCATATCCCTTATGGTCATGAGCTTTTATATTATCAGAATAATATCAGCACATTTTTTTTAGATATACAGGAATTTGATACTGATGATGATAATTTTTCAGACCTTAATCATCCAGATAAATACAGGCTCAGCCTGTGCTTAACTAAAGATGAGTATAATAAATTATTCAGCAGGTTTTGTCATTATGATGAAAAGTATATTTGTTATAAAAAATGTGACTACACTAAGGCAGATATAGTTATGCCCCACCCGTTAAAAAGTAAAGAATATTTTATCCAGTGTATAAGCCCCTCAAAAGAGATGTTTGAAAAAGTTTTAAAAGAGCTTATCTCACTAAGCTACAAAAGAGCAAGGCAGGAATATTTACTTAAAAGATAGATTTATATGTAACTTTTATATTTTTTCCTGCGACTAAAACAGTGATAGGTAAATTTTAAGAGGGATACTGTGGATATTAATGATATAGATATTATCTTGGAAGTGTTAGACGGAGATACAGATAAGTATGCAATACTGATAGATAAATATAAAAATAAAGTTTTTAAGATAGTTTCTATGCATGTTCCGCAGGATTATGTGGAAGAAGTAGCAAATGATATATTTTTTAAAAGCTACAAATCACTTAAAACATTTAAAAATGATTCGCCATTTGTTAACTGGCTTACAGTTATAGCTATTAGAACATGTAAAGATTTCTGGCGTCAGAAATATGCTCAAAAAGATGTGCCAATGTCGTCTTTTGATGAAGAAACAGAGCAGACTATTGAACTTGGCATAGATTACAGAACACCTGAAGAAAATATTTTGAATGATGAAAAGTATAAGATGCTTATGAAAGCTATGGAGCACCTAAAACCTGTTGAAAGAACAATTATTTCTATGATGTATGCAGAAGAAAGAAGTGTTGCAGAAATTACCACAATTACAGGTATGACAGAATCAAATGTAAAAGTAACAGCTTTTCGTGCTAGAAAAAAACTCTCAGAAATACTTAACACTATGATGTAGAGGGGGTTATTATGAAAGAAAAATATACTGAAAAAAATATTGAAAATATATTAAAATCATTGAAACATAAGGAAATGTCTCCAAAACCTGATTTTACTATCAATGTTATGCAGCGTATAAAAAATGACTGCAGTTTTGATGATGATATTGTAAAATTAGATAAAACAGATGAAATACTTGAATGTCTTTCATTTGCAGGTGAAGTCAAACCAAGCAATAATTTTACAAATAGTGTAATGGCAAGAATTAAAGCAGAGCAGAATTTTAAATATAATGAAGAAAATATTGATGATATATTAAATATTCTTTCTAAACAGCCTGTTATTGAGCCATCAGCAGATTTTGCAGATAGTGTAATGGCAAAAATTGGTGAAGCATCAAGTGATGATAATATTATTTCCTTTGAAAAAATATATAAAAAATTCTTAATAGGTTCAGCTATTGTGGCAGCAGCAGCTGTTCTTTTAGCACTTAATATTTTTTCAAGCTATAATCCTGCAATGGCAGAGTTTATGGTAACAGATTATTTTAATACGGGGTTGTATAGATAAATGATAGTGAAAAAATCTATTAAATTTATATTTGCATTCTTGACTATTTTTTTTCTTGGTGCATTAACAGGTGCTGCTATTATGCCAGTTATTTTTAAAAAATTAGAAGGCAACCCTTATTCTATTAATGTATTATCTGAGCGGATATATAATACCCACCTTTTGAAAAATGCAGGGCTTACACCAGACCAGCAGGCAGCACTTGATGAACTTGCTGCTAAATATGTATTAAAATATACTGAAGAAAGAAATATGTTTATGGCAAAACGAAGAACACTATATAGTGATTTTAAGTTTGATTTAGATAAAATTCTAACACCTGCCCAGTATGCTGGTTTTGTAAATAAATCAGATGCGTTAATCAAAGAAAGGGAACTTTATAATATAGCTGTAGAAGATAAATGGCGTGCAGAAAAAGCAAAAAGCAAAGATGAAAAATTACAGTCAGCAGGATATGAGCAAAAACTTAAATATCTAACTCTTTCTATTCCTGCAGGCAGTATTATACCTAATGATTTAAAAGATGCTGATAATCAAAACAAAGCAGCTTTTGATTTTTTAAACAGGTATATGATAGATAGAGTTAAATACAAATGGGGCACATACACAGTATATCACGAAGTAACAAATGATAAAGATATTATTAAGGAAGAATATATAGAGCCGTAAAAGGTTATTTATTTTCAAAAGCTTTATTTACTGCTTCAAGCATTTGTTTTCTATTTTCTTCTATGCAGGATGCAATTTCTTTTTTGTATTCTTCTCTATTTACTGTTTCTTCCAGCTTTAAAAGCCCTTTATCTATTGCAACCCCAGCAGCTGTGCCAATAGCTGCTCCACCTATTGGGGAAGTAAAAACTGATGAAACAATACCTGCAGCAACTCCCACAGCAGCACTTGCAGCTTTTCCGCCTGCTGCTTTTGCTGCTGCCTTTGCAGCTGCTTTAAAACCAGTTTTTGCTGCAACTTTGCATGCTATTGTGCCATCTATTGCTCCAGCTGCTAATCCGCCGCCAGTAGATGCTATTACCCTCTTTTTTAAATCAAGCAGCGGCTCTATTTCTGCCAGACTGTATATATTTTCTACTTTAATATCTGTTGTTACTGAATAAAGAACATTTTTTTCTGTAATTTTATTTTCATCAAGTATTTTATTTATATCATTATGCAGTTTTGTAATATTGGCTTCTGCTGTATTAAATTCAATTACTGTTGTTATATTATCCATAAGATTTTCTTTTAATTTATCTGCCATATATTCTTCAATAGAGCCAGTTATTAGTTTAAAAAGTCTGCTGTATTCTGCTGATAAGCTGTAATACCAGTCTAAATATTTATCAGTGTTTAAAAGTATTTCATCATACATTTTATTTATTTCATTTATCATATCATCTTTTGCAGAACCGTATGCAATATCTGCAGCAAGCTGTATTCTATTTAATGTGCCTGCCTTATACATAACCCCATTTATTACTTCCACAGCGGTAGTGTTTGCCTTGATAGTATTTTCTACAATTTCCTGTTTTGCAGCAGCAATATATGTAACAGCAGCAAAAACAGAGGGATATATAAATACTGCAAGCAGAGTGATAATAAATGAAGTAATAAATTTATTTATTTTAGTTTTTTCATCATATTTTACTGGCATAAATACTTTTGCAAGATTTTCTTTTTTTATAAAGAAAAAGCTTACAAAGCTGACTATGCCGTAAAAAAGAAATCCACCGCCGCTTAATACTATTAAAAGCATTCCGATAAACCAAAAGGGAGCAGATTTAACAACTTCTGCATCAAGTATAGTATTTGTAATATTATCAAAAAAGTTTAAAAAATTACCTGCCATGTATGCTGTATAGTTATACTGCAAAGATATTAAATCATTATCCAAAAATGGAATATGTATATTAATATCTTTTAAGCTGTATGAAAGAATAGGGAAAATTACAGCAGTCCAAAAAGCTGTTAAAATATACGCAAGGCTTTCAATTTTATATGGAGCAAACCTGTTATTATATACTGCAAGCACTATCTTTGTGCTTAAAAACCTTGAAAATAAAAGCAAAGGGAAAATAATTAACAGACATAAAAATTCTATACTTGAAAATAAATATATTCTAACTGGTATAATGAAAGCAAGTATTATGGCAGCAAAAATTATAATGATGTAGCCAAAAGTTTTACCAGAAAGAAGTTTATAAAACTTTTTATTTTTTTCATACTCTATTAACTTTACTTCTTTTTTTAAGCTGAAGCGGGCAGCATTATTTAATATTATCGGAACAGCAATAACTAATACACTTAAAGCTTATATAAGCATACCAAAAAGGTTTATAAATACTGATGCTAAATATAAAATAATAAAGCCTGATAAAA
>CAMWVK010000120.1 GCA_947177675.1 uncultured Mucispirillum sp. | reverse complement strand
CGGGTGACGAGACTTGAACTCGCGACCTCAACCTTGGCAAGGTCACGCTCTACCAACTGAGCTACACCCGCGTGGGAATTATTATATATATTATTTCCCATTTAATGTCAACAATAAATTTTAAATTTTTTAATTTTTGTAAAAAACCTACGATAATACACAGGATAAAAAAGTATATCAACAATCATAAGAAAAAATATAATTTATACATAATTAGTTGTGGTTACTATTATTGATATAATTAATTGATTACTATACTCAGTTTTAATGGATGGTCTGAACTTTCACATCTTTCTGCAGCTGCAAGCAGATTTCCATTATTATCCATAATAAAAAAATTACTGCCTTCATGCTCTATAGGAAAAGATAAAAAAGAATCTCTGTCTGGAGAAACACCATTTTTAATGTATTTAATAAAGCTGTCTTTAACAACAGCCTTTCCCCAGTCCAATATATTATAAACAGGAATAACAGCCTGCAACAGTTCATTTTTTTCAGAAAGTTTCTCAAGCTGATATATTTTATAGGATTTATTAGATTTAAATACCCCATTAGCAGAACGAATAAGACCGCTCATTAATGCACCAGTTTCTAAACGCTCACCAAGAGTATTTATTATACTTCTTATGTATGTTCCTTTGCCGCAGGACACTTTAATAATACCTAATGGATACTCATAATTTAAAAGATTAATAGAATATATTTCCATTTCTTTTTCACCAGCATCTTCTATCACACCTTTTCGTGCAAGTTTATAAGCTCTTATACCATTTATTTTTTTAGCAGAATATGCTGGCACTTTTAATGAAATTTTACCAGTTAAAGAGTTAAGAATATTTTTTATATCATTTTCATTAATAATTTTATCTGACACCTTTTCTATTTCTGAAGTATTATCATAACTTTGGCTTCTTTCACCAAGTTTAAATTCTGCAATATACTCTTTATCTGCACTTGATAAATAATCTGCAAATCTTGTTGCATATCCAATTAAAACAGGAAGAACACCTTCTGCCATAGGGTCTAGTGTTCCAAGATGACCGCATTTTGATACATTAAAAATACGGCGAACTTTTGCTACAACATCAAAAGATGTCATTCCTGCTTCTTTATATACATTTACAATACCATTCATTTAATGGTTATCCTTTTCTATTAAACTAAGCAGGTTATCTATTTTATCTGCTTCCTGTCTAGAATCATCTATAACAAACTCTAATTTTGGCACTTTTTTCAGACGGACAGATTTTAAAATTTCTTTACGAATAAAACCTGCAGAACGCTCTAAACCTGCCTGTATGCCTTTTACTGCATCATTATTATATGTAGTCCAGTATATTTTTGCTAAATCTAAATCTACACTTACTTTTACAGCAGTAATAACAACATCTTTTACTTTAGGGTCATGAACACTGTCCCTTATTACATTTGATACTTCCTGCCTTATAAGTTCTGCTACTCGTTTTGTTCTTAATGTTTCCTGCATACTACTTCTCGTTTTCGTCTTTAGCTACATCTTCTAGTGTTCTTTTTTCTTCAACAACTTCATATACTTCTAATATATCATTTTCTTTAATATCTTGATATTTTTCAATAGTTAAGCCACATTCATAACCTGCAGCTACTTCTTTTACATCATCAGTAAAGCGTTTTAATGAGCTTAATTTGCCCTCAAAAATTACAATAGAATCTCTTATAACTCTAACGCTTGAGTTTCTAGTAACTTTACCATCAGTAACAAAACATCCTGCAATTTTACCAACTTTTGGTGCAGAGAATATTTGTCTGATTTCTATATGACCTATAATATTTTCTTTCATTTCTGGTGAAAGCAGACCTTCAAGAGCAAGTTTAACATCATCTATTGCTTTATAAATTACAGAATAAAGCTCAATATTTATTTTTTCTCTTTCTGCAACCTGTTTTGCTTTTGCATCAGGACGAACATTAAAGCCTATTATAATAGCTCTTGATGCTACTGCAAGAGACACATCTGATTCGTTAATTGCACCAATACCATCGTGTATAATGCTTACTTTAACTTCTTTATTAGAAAGTTTTAAAAGAGATGATGATAATGCTTCTAATGAGCCTTGAGCATCTGCTTTTAATACAATATTTAATTCTTTTAATTCGCCGTCTTTCATTTTATTAAAAAAATCAGCAAGAGAAAGTTTGCCCCTGTCAGCCATTTGCTGTTCTTTTGTAAGTTTTGCTCTTAATTCTGTAACTTGTTTTGCTGTTTTTTCATCAGTTACAATAAATTTTTCACCTGCTTCTGGAAGTTCACTAAATCCCATAACTTCGGCAGGAATGGAAAGACCAGCTTCTTTGATAGATGAACCTTTATAGTTAAACATTGCTCTTACTTTACCAAACTGAGAGCCTGAAATAAATGTATCACCCCGTCTTAAAGTTCCGTTTTTAACAAGCACTGTTGCAACAGGTCCTTTTTGTTTATCAAGACGGCTTTCAATAACAACACCTTCTGCTGCTCTATTTGGATTGCCTTTTAAATCAAGTATTTCTGCTTCAAGAAGAACTCTGTCTAATAAATCATCAATATGCAGGCGTTTTTTGGCAGATATTTCCTGAAATTGATAATCACCACCCCACTCTTCTGGAATAATACCATATTCTGCAAGCTGCTGTTTCACTCTGTCTGAATTTGCTCCATCTTTATCTATTTTATTGATTGCTACAACTATACGAACGCCTGCAGCTTTTGCATGGTCAATGGCCTCTTTTGTTTGTGGTTTAACACCATCATCTGCTGCAACAACTAAAATAACTATATCGGTTAATAATGCACCACGGGCACGAAGTGTTGTAAATGCTTCATGACCTGGAGTATCTAAAAATGTAACAGTTCCATTACGGCATTCAACTTCGTATGCACCAATATGCTGAGTAATACCACCTGCTTCACCTGCTACAACACTTGTTGAACGGATAGCATCTAAAAGTGATGTTTTACCATGATCAACATGTCCCATAACAGTAACAATTGGAGGGCGTTTTTCTAAATCTTCTTCTTTATCTTCATAAACTGGCAGTAAATCATCTTCTGTAATAGTTTTAACAGTTACATCAACACCATATTCAATACCTAAAAGCTGAGCACTTTCAGCATCTATTGACTGGTTAACACCTGCCATTATACCCATAGAAAATAATTTTTTAATAAGCTCAGTAGTTTTTACACCTATTAAGCTGCCAAATTCAGATATAACAATATACTCCCCTATCTCTATTTTTTCAGGGCGTACAAATGCTTTTACTTGAGATTTATCCTGTTTTTTATTTACTTTTTTATTTAATTTATTTTTATTATAATTGTTATTTTTTGACTGTCTGTCTGTGTCAAAATCTAATAAATCTGAAATATCAATATTTGGTGAAATTGTTGGAGTATTTTCTACTTCACTTTCAATAGTAAGCTCATCCATACCTTCATTGATAGTTTTCATCCAACTTTTAGAATGCTTACCATCTTTTTTATTTTTTGGCTTTTTACTTTCTTTATCTTTATCTTTATTTTCGTCTTCTTTCTTTTTAACAATACGCTTTCTATCTTCATCTCCAGTTATAAATACACTATTACTATTTATTCTCTGCTGGCTGCCAGACTGCTGATTCTTGCCACCTTTATTATCACGAAATCTATCATTGGATCCATCTTTATCTCTGTCTTGAAAGCGTTTATCGCCTTTGTCTTTACTTCTATTAAAGGGCTTGTCAGATTTCTCATTTCTATCTTTAGAGAAACTTTTATTTCTATCGTTTGGTTTATTTTTATCCTTATTAAATGGTTTATCCCTACGGTCATCCTTTTTATGCTCTTTTGGACGGTCTTGGTTTCTATTTTGAGAATTTTGATGGCTTTGAACATTTTGATAGTTGTTTTGTTTTTGAATATTTTTAGCAGCCTCATTATTAGATGCAGCAACAGTATTATTATTTTTGGCAGCAGTGTTATTAGTATTATTAACAGTTATAGTTTTTACATCAGTAGAATCTGTATTCAGCACTTCTTTCATTTCATACTGGAAAGCTGTTTCTTTAACAATATGTTCAACATTCTGCTGTTGAGCTGCTTTATCCTTATTATACTGGATTCTATCTTCATCCACTTTTTTAATTTGCTGCTCCACTAATTTTTTACGCATTTTAAGGTCTTCTTTACTTAATTTTTTAGGACCATCTTTTTGACTGCCAGTGCCTTTATTATTAACAACTACCTCTTTAATTTTAACACCTTTTTTATGGCGTTCTAATGCTTTTTGCAGCATTTCCTGTCTTCTATCAAGCTGCCCTCTCTTATCAAGCCCTGCTGCAGCTACATCTTCATCTTTAACAGTATCATCACCTTTTGATACATGTACACCAGAAGCCTGTAATACTTTTAGTGCATCATCAACACTAACACCTGCTTTTTTTGCCACTTCACTAACTTTTTTTAATGCCATTTAATTCTCCGTAAAATAAACCATCAATATTTGCAATTAATTTTTTATATTTTATTAATTTATCTGCAATATATTTATCATAAATAATGCAGAATTTTTTACTGCCATTATAAACTGCTTTATCTAATAATATACTATTACTGCTGCTTGATAATGCATCATATCTGCATAAAACTAATTTATCAGCATTAGTATAAACATCATTAACTCCATATTTATCAAATAATTCTTTAATATTATATACAGCATTATTTTTTATACTAACTTTCAGTTTATCATATAATAAGCTTATGTTAAGACTTTTATCCAAATATTTACATACATTTTTCTTTTTAAATACTTTGTTTATACATATTTGTTTCTGACATACATAAAAACTTCTGCTCTGCATATTCTGCCAAAAATCAAAAATGATTTCTGGCAGAGTAATTTTTAACATATCTGATTTATGCTGTTTGGTTCCACAAAATGCACAAATTCTGTATTCTTTTGGTTTAGACAATTAATAAATCCTATTCTTCGTAATCAAGTTCTTCCAGCTTTGCAGTTAAATAATCTATTGCAGCATTGATTATTCCAACAGCTTCTTCCTCAGTGATTTCTAAATAAGATACTATTTCATCAACACTTGCACTAGAAAGTTTTTCTATATCACCTATTCCATGTTCCATTAATTTAGAAATCATAGCATTGTCTAAAACTTCTAAATTTTCTAAGTTATAAAGCTCATAAAATGCTTTTAATTCCTGCTCCTGTTCTTCTAAACGGCTTGTTCTAATCTCTGCATATTCGCTTTCTTTTAAAACATCTAAACGCCATTCAGTCAAAATAGCTGCAAGGCGGACATTCTGACCTTTTTTACCAATAGCTAAAGAAAGCTGGTCATCAGGAACAACTATTTCTATCGTTCTATCATCTTCAATAATATTTGTTAATAATACATTTGCAGGGCTGATTGCATTACATACATATTTAACAGGGTCTGGAGACCATTCAACAACATCAATTTTTTCTTTTTTAAGTTCATCAGAAATAGTTGATATTCTAGCACCTTTAACACCAATACATGCACCTACTGGATCAATATTAGAGTTTTTAGAATATACTGCAACTTTTGCTCTATCCCCAGGCTCTCTTGCAGCACCTTTAACTTCAATAATACCCTCAAATACTTCTGGTATTTCTGCTTCAAATAATTTTTTAAGAAAATTAGGATGTGAACGAGATAAAACTAACTGTGGCCAGCCCTTAACAAGTTTAATATCTAAAAGTAATGCACGAACATAGTCATTTCTATTAAAAAATTCACCCGGTATCATTTCTTTTTTAGGAAGAACAGCTTCAGTTTTAACAATATT
>CAMWVK010000119.1 GCA_947177675.1 uncultured Mucispirillum sp. | reverse complement strand
GGCGAATAATCTGAAAATATGCAAATTTCTATTGTCTATAAATTAAAATAAAGAACAATATAAATTCTTGTTTTTTTATTATACAGCAAATTTGTTATTTTTGTCAAGCAATATTTATCATACATTTTATAAAGCATAAATTCTAAAAATGACTGCTTAATATTTTGCAATCATTTTTGGAATTTACAAGATATTTCTTGATAATCAAAATGAAATAAAGTAATATCATAATGAAATGGTATGTAAGGACGGTATATGGTAGATTTAGACTCACTTATTAAAGAATTTACTTTTCCAAAAAAAAATGTAGAAAATTTAATAGCACTTTATCTTGACGGCAACACTGTTCCATTTATTGCAAGGTATAGAAAAGAGCAGACTGGAGCAATGGATGAAATCCAAATAAGAAATATTCTTGAAAGATATGAGTATCTTGAAAATTTAAATAAAAGAAAAGATGAAGTTATAAAAAATATTGATGAAAAAGGAAAGCTGACTGATGAATTAAAACTTGCAATATTAAAAGCATCTACTCTTACAGAAGTGGAAGACTTATATGCTCCATACAAATCTAAAAAGAAAACAAAAGCAGATATTGCAAGAGAAGCTGGTATAGAGCCTGTTGCAGAATATATTAAAACTCATACTGATTTATCTAAATTAGAAGATTTTGCAAAAGACTATATTAGTGAAAGAGTATCAGATATTGATACAATTCTTTCTATGGCAAAAGATATTATTAATGAAGATATTGGGCATAATATTAATATTAAAAACAGATTAAGAGAAATTTATAACAAAACTGCAGTTATATCATCATTTGCAGCAGAAGATTTTCAAGAAAGAACTCCTTATGAAGCATATTATGAATTTGAAGAAAAAATAGCAACACTTCCACCTCACAGAGTTTTAGCAATTTTTAGAGGCGAAAGAGAAAATATATTAAAAGTTAAACTGAATATTGATGAAGAAACATGTATAAATACTGTGCTTGCTATTATGTATGAAGAAGGATACAAACATAATAAAGTTATAGAAAAATGTGCAGGCAGAGCATTTAAAACAATGCTTTCTTCTTCTATTGAGCTGGAAATTAGAAGCGAATTAAGGCAGAACGCTGAAGAAAGAGCTATCCATGTTTTTGGTGATAATTTAAAAGGCCTTTTAATGACTCCGCCAGTAAAAGGAAAGTCTGTTTTAGGGCTTGACCCAGCTTACAGAACAGGCTGTAAATATGCAGCAGTTGATGAAACTGGTAAACTGTTAAATTATGGTGTTATATACCCTACTCCACCACAAAGTGATTATGAAGGCAGTAAAAAGAAAGTTATTGAAATTATTAACAAGTTTAATATTAATGCCATATCTATAGGCAATGGCACAGCAAGCAGGGAAACAGAAGAATTTGTTGCAAAAGTATTAAATGAAAGCCAGTTAAATGTAGAATATACTATTGTAAATGAAGCCGGTGCAAGTGTATATTCTGCAAGTGAAGTAGCTGCAAAAGAGTTTCCTGATTTAGATGTTACTATAAGGGGGGCTGTATCTATTGCCCGCAGAGTTATTGACCCGCTGGCAGAACTTGTAAAAATTGAACCTCGTTCTATCGGTGTTGGAATGTATCAGCATGATGTTAATAAGAAAAAACTTGAAAATACATTACAGGCAGTAGTTGAAGATGTGGTAAATAATGTAGGTGTCAATTTAAATACAGCAAGCCCTTCCCTTTTACAGTATGTATCAGGCCTTAATTACTCTATTGCTGAAAAAATAGTTAAATTTAGAGAAGATAATGGTGTTTTTAGTAACAGAAACCAGCTTTTAAATATAGCAGGCATTGGTGAATCTATTTTCAAACAGTGTGCAGGTTTCCTAAAAATATATGGCGGTGATGAAGTGCTTGACAGTATGTTTATACATCCAGAAACTTATGATGCTGTTCATACATTATTAAATAGATTTAACTTAACTGTTAAAGAAATTGGACTTATCAGAAAAGTAGCAAAAACAAATAATTTAAATAAGCTTGCAGAAGAAACAGGTCTTGGCATATATACTTTTAATGATATTATAGAAAACTTAGAAAAACCAGACAGAGATGTGCGTGACAGCATAGACCCTGTAATATTTAAGAAAAGTATTGTAAACCTTGATGATTTAAAACCTAGTATGGTAATATCTGGTAAAGTAACTAATATTGTAGATTTTGGTGCTTTTGTAGATATTGGGTTGAAAAATGATGGTCTTGTTCATATTTCTGAACTTTCTGAAAGCTATATTAAACATCCAAGTGAAGTTGTAAAAGTTGGCCAAAAAGTGCAGGTTATGGTTATAGATATAGATAAAGAACGAGGCAGAATAAGCCTTTCTATGAGAATATAAATTCTGACCTTAAAGGGCAGAATTATCCTTAAAATATCAGCCTGAAATATATAATAATCTAAATTTAAAATATTATATTTTACTTGCTTAAATTATATATATTATGGTATATGACATAAAAGTTAAAATTATTAATGGTGAAAGATTTATGAAATATAATCCGTCTGCATTTGAATCAAAATGGCAAAAACGCTGGGAAGAAAATAATGTTTTTAAAAGAGAAGCAGATAACAGTAAAGAAAAATATTACTGTTTAGAAATGCTTCCATATCCATCTGGTAATATTCATATGGGACATGTTCGCAACTATTCTATTGGTGATGTTGTTTCTCGTTTTAAATTTATGCAGGGTTTAAATGTTATTCATCCTATGGGCTGGGATGCTTTTGGTCTACCTGCAGAAAATGCTGCAAAACAAAATAACAGACACCCTGCTGACTGGACATATTCAAATATTGCAAATATGAAAGAGCAGCTTAAAAAACTAGGTTTTTCTTATGACTGGTCAAGAGAAGTGGCAACTTGTGACCCAGAATACTATAAATGGGAGCAAAAAGTATTTATAGAATTATGGAAAAAAGGCTTAGCCTATAAAAAGAAATCTATTGTAAACTGGTGTCCTGAATGTGAAACAGTTTTAGCAAATGAACAGGTGGAAGACGGTCACTGCTGGAGATGTTCTTCTATTGTAGAAATGAAAGAGTTAGAGCAGTGGTTTTTAAAAATTACAGAATATGCAGATGAATTATTAGAATACACATATAAATTAAAAGGCTGGCCAGAAAAGGTTTTAACTATGCAGAGAAACTGGATAGGTAAATCTATTGGTGCAGAAATTATTTTTAAATTTGCTGAAAATGATAAAATAATTACTGTTTTTACAACAAGACCAGATACTCTTTATGGTGCAACATTTATGCTTTTAGCACCAGAACATCCTATTGTGAAAGATTTACTTAAAGGCACAGAATATGAACAGGATGGCTTAAAATTTATTGCAGATATTGCAAAACAGGATAAAGCAGATAGAACAAATAACAAACAGAAAAAAGGCTTTTTTACAGGTAAATATGTAATCAATCCTGTTAATAATACTCATCTTCCAGTATATATTGCAAACTATGTATTAATGGATTATGGAACAGGTGCTGTTATGGCTGTTCCTGCACATGATACAAGAGACTTTGAATTTGCAAAAGAATATAACCTTCCTATTAAAATAGTTATTCAACCTGATGGTGAAGAATTAAATCCAGATAAAATGACGGAAGCATATACTGGTGCAGGAAAACTTGTAAATTCTGGAGAATTAAACAGCCTTAATTATGATGAAGCTAAAAAGAAAATAATAGAAAATCTTGCAAAAGATAATGCTGCGAAAGCATCTGTTAATTTCAGATTAAGAGACTGGGGTATTTCAAGACAGCGTTACTGGGGTGCACCTATTCCATTTGTATATTGTGAAAAATGTGGTATGCAGCCAGTTAAGGAAGAAGATTTACCTGTTGAACTTCCTAAAAATGTAGATTTTAAATGTCAAGGAAACCCACTTGATAATGTAGAGGATTTTATAAACACTACCTGCCCTGTATGTGGTGGCAAAGCAAAAAGAGAAACAGATACTATGGATACTTTTATGGAATCATCATGGTATTTCCTGCGTTACTGCTCTCCAAAATGCGATACAAATATTTTTGATAAAAAAGAAATAGACTACTGGATGCCAGTAGACCAGTATATAGGAGGTGTTGAACATGCTGTTATGCACCTTTTATATGCAAGATTTTTTACAAAAGTTTTAAGAGATATGGGCTATCTCTCTTTTGACGAACCATTTACAAACCTTTTAACTCAAGGTATGGTTTGCAAAGAAACATGGAAATGTGAAAAAGATGGCTGGCTTTTCCCCAGCGAAGTAAAAGACGGTAAATGCTGCAAATGCGGAAGTATAGCTCTCAAAGGCAGAGTGGAAAAAATGTCTAAATCTAAAAAAAATATAGTAGATCCTGATATATTAAATAGTCAGTATGGTGCTGATACTATAAGACTTTTTTCTGTTTTTGCTGCACCGCCAGAAAATGAAATAGAATGGTCTGAAAATGGTGTTGAAGGCTGTTACAGATTTATTAACCGAGTATTCAGGCTTGTTGTATCTAATATAGAGATATTAAAAACTTATAATAATACACCAGATTTTGCTGGCGAAACAGCAAAAACTATTATTAGAGCAACACATGCGGCTATTAAAAAAGTAACAAATGATATTGCAAGATTTCAATTAAATACGGCAGTATCAGCTATTATGGAAATGGTTAATACTCTTTATATTGCAGCAGAAAAACTTGAAAATGATAATGATAAAGCAGCATTTGCATTCAGTTTAAATACTTTAATAACTATTTTAGCACCATTTACACCGCATATAGCAGAAGAACTTAATGAACTTGCTGGAAAAACATCATTTATTGCAGAAAGCAAATGGCCAGAATATGATGAAAAATATACAATATCTGATGAAATAGTTATTGTTGTGCAAATAAATGGCAAAGTAAGAGCAAACTTTACTTTTCCTAGAGATGTTGATGAAAATACTGTTTTTGATACTGTTTTAAAAGACAGCAAAGTATTATCTTATCTTAAAGAAAAAGAGCTTGTTAAAAAAATATTTATTAAAAATAAACTTGTAAGCCTTGTGGTAAAATAATGAAAAAATTTCTGCTTACTGCATTATTATTACTGATATTATCATCATGTGGTTATACAATGGCAGGGTTAAATAATGAAATTCCTGTTAAGTATTATATTAATACTGTCCATAATGACACTATTGATTCTTCTATTGGTGATATAATGCAGTTAGAAGCAGAACGGTTTTTCTTAAAATATAATGAGCTTGCTTCTTATAAACAGGCTACATATTTTATGGACATAATAATTACTAACTTAGAATATGTTGACCCTATTCTAACAGCTACAGACCAGGCAACTTCTACATACATTTCTTATAATATGACTATTGTAGTAACAGATATTGACGGAAAAGAAATATATACATGGAATACCAAAACATCAACAAACTTTTCCATTACTTCAAGTGTAGCACGCACATTGCAGACAAGAGATAGTAAACTAAAAGCTAATATAGAAGATGATTTAACAACTTTTAGATTAAACATAAGCCGTAAGGTTTATAAATAGCTGGTATATATGGAAAAATATTTCATAACTGGTTCTAGTTATTTTATTGATAAAAATATTAAATTATTTACTCCAAAAGATGATGATTTAAATTTGGAAATATTTTTTGGAGATGAACTTAATAAAGAAAACTTTTTAAGTTATATAAATTCTGTAGATTTATTTGGCTGCCCAAAAGCTGCTATTGTTAGAAATGCAGGCAGAATTAAAGATATTGAACAGTTTGCAGAAATAATCTCTAAATGTTTAGAAACAACACTAATAATTACTA
>CAMWVK010000118.1 GCA_947177675.1 uncultured Mucispirillum sp. | reverse complement strand
GATTATAAACTGATTAGTGAAATATATTTAGAAACAGAAGTATAAAATACTGGAGTTAATATGAACATTGTTGTAGCATCAGACCATGCAGGTTTTACACTAAAAGAAAATGTAAAAATATTCTTAGAATCAGAAGGGCATAATGTAATTGATTGTGGCACTTATTCAAAAGAATCATGTGATTATCCAGATTATGCAAATACTGCTGCTCTTACTATATTAGAAGGCAAAGCAGAGCGTGGTATATTTATTTGCGGCACAGGTATAGGTATATCTATTGCAGCAAACAGGCATAAAGGTATAAGAGCTGCTTTATGTTCAGATATATATAGTGTAAGATTAAGCCGTCAGCATAATAATGCTAATGTTTTAGCAATGGGAGCTAATATTGTAGCTATACCTTTAGCTAAAGAAATGATAAAAGAATGGTTAAAAGAAGAATTTGAAGGCGGCAGACATGAACGCCGTATATGCAAATTAGATTTAGAGTAGTATAATTTTCGCTTTAAGGAGTTTTAAAATAATGAGTCTTTACGAACATGTAAAACAATTTGACCCAGAAATCTATGATGCTTTAATGAAAGAGGCAACCCGTCAGGAAGAACACATTGAGCTTATTGCAAGTGAAAACTTTGTAAGCCCTGCTGTATTAGAAGCAGTTGGCTCAGTTTTAACTAACAAATATGCTGAAGGCTATCCTGCAAAACGCTATTATGGCGGATGTGAATTTGTTGATATTGCAGAACAGCTTGCTATCAACAGAGCAAAAAAACTTTTTGGTGCAGAATATGTAAATGTGCAGCCACACTCAGGCAGTCAGGCAAACTTTGGTGCATATTTTGCTGTATTAGAAAGCGGTGATACTATTTTAGGTATGAATTTATCTCACGGCGGTCATTTAACTCATGGAAGCCCAGTCAACTTTTCTGGTAAATTCTTTAATATTATTCCTTATGGTGTAACTAAAGATACAGAAACTATAGATTATGATGAAGTTGAAAAATTAGCAGTTGAAAATAAACCAAAATTAATAATTGCAGGTGCAAGTGCATATCCTAGAGCTATTGATTTTGCTCAATTTAGAAAAATTGCTGATAAAACAGGTGCTGTATTAATGGTGGATATGGCTCATATTGCTGGTCTTGTAGCAGCTGGAGTTCATGAAAACCCAGTGCCTTATGCTGATATTGTTACAACTACTACACATAAAACATTAAGAGGTCCAAGAGGCGGTATGATACTTGCAAAAGCTCATTATGAAAAAGCTATTAATTCTCAAGTATTTCCGGGTATGCAGGGCGGACCGTTAATGCATGTAATTGCTGGTAAAGCTGTTGCTTTAAAAGAAGCTTTAAGTGATGAGTTTAAAACATATCAAACTCAAATTGTTAAAAATGCTAAACAACTTGCAGAAACAATCAAAAGCAGAGGTTTCCGTATAGTTTCAGGCGGCACAGATAACCACATTGTTTTAATAGATGTTCAGTCTAAAGGTTTAACAGGTAAAGACTGTCAGATAGCTCTTGACAAAGCCAATATTACAACTAATAAAAATACTATTCCTTTTGAAACATTATCTCCATTTGTAACAAGTGGTATCCGTATTGGTGCTCCAGCAGTTACTACAAGAGGTATGAAAGAAAAAGAAATGGAATTAATTGGTAACTATATTGCTGATGTATTTGAAAATATTAACGATGATAATAAAATAGCAGAAGTTAAAGGCAAAGTAAAAGAACTTTGTGCTGCATACCCTTTATATAAAGGCAGGTTATACTAATATGAAAAGACCCAGCTGGGATGACTACTTTATGGAAATGACAAAACTGACATCAACTCGTTCGTCATGTTTACGCCGTCATGTTGGAGCAGTTTTGGTAAAAGATACCAGAGCTATTGCTACAGGTTATAATGGAGCACCGGCTGGTGTTACTCACTGCGAAGTAACAGGCTGTCTTAGGCAGAAGCTTAATGTGCCTAGTGGAGAGAGGCATGAATTATGCAGAGGGCTTCATGCTGAGCAAAATGCAATTATTCAGGCAGCTCTTTATGGTGTTTCAACAGAAGGAGCAACTCTTTACTGCACTACAAAACCTTGCTCAATATGTACAAAAATGATTATCAATGCAAAAATAACAAAAATAGTATATGAAGAATATTATGAAGACAGTTTGGCAGATGAATTATTGAAAGATACAGATATTCGTATACTGCAGTACAAAAAAGAAAATAATGACAGGATTTGATTTAAAAGGCGGTATTCATCCAGATGCACATAAAACATCTGATGTATCGTCTGTTAGGAATTTTACTATTATAGAAGGGGATGAATTTTTCATCCCCTTTGTTCAGCATATAGGTTCGCCTGCATCTGCAATAATAAATATTGGCGATGAAGTAGAAAGGGGTCAGCTTTTAGCAGAATATGGTGTTGGCTTATCTTCTAGAATACACAGCCCAGTAAATGGTAAAATTATTGATATATCAACAGTTTATCACCCTGCAATAGGTGAAGTCAGTGGCTGCACATTAAAAGCTTTAGATAGTGATACAACTAATTTTAGAAAATTAGATGGTGGAAATGATTTATCTGACTTAGCACGCCTTGCAGGAATAGTAGGACTTGGTGGTGCAGGGTTTCCTACATATATAAAATTAAGCCCTAATAAACCAATTGATACAGTTATTATTAATGGGGCAGAATGTGAACCTTATTTAATGTGCGACCATGCATTGATGCGGGCAAAAAGCGAAAATATACTTGCTGGTGCTAAAATGATAAAAGAGCATGTTAAAGCAGGCGTATGTATTGTTGCAGTTGAAAATAATAAAAAAGACTGTATAGCAATTTTAAAGCAGCAGTCTCAAAAATATAATATAGATATTATTTCTCTGCCAGCAAAATATCCGCAGGGTGGAGAAAAACAGTTAATTTATTCTATATTAGGTCGTATAGTGCCATCAGGCAGGCTGCCTGCAGATATAGGTGTATTAATACAGAATGTTGCAACAGTAAATGCCTTATATGAAGCAGCTGTTTTTTCAAAGCCTCTTTTTGAGAGAATTGTAACAGTAGCAGGTGAAGTGGAAAATGCAGCAAACTATCTTATGCCTGTTGGTGTGCCTGTTGAAAGATTTTTAGAACGAACTGGCAATAAATATAAAAAAGGTAATAAAGTTATATTTGGCGGTCCAATGACTGGCGGTTCAGTTGCTTCTCTTGATATACCTGTTATTAAAACTACTGGTGGAGTTTTGCTTTTAAAAAATCAAAAAAAACATAAAATACTTCCTTGTATTAGATGCGGTAAATGCAGTGAAGTATGTGTAATGGGTCTTATTCCTAGAGAATTAGAGCAGAACTTTTTACACAATATGGTTGAAAAAAATATTGATGAAAAAATTATGAGCTGTATAGAATGCGGCTGTTGTTCATATATTTGTCCATCAGGCAGACTTTTAGCGGAAACTATAAAAGCAGGTAAGAAAAAAGCCACTGTATTTCTTGCTAAGAAAAAGGAAAATAAATAATATGAAGCAGTTAATGAATGTTACTTTTGCTCCTCACATAAGAAGCAGTATGGATACATTTAAAATAATGTTTTTTGTTATTATTTCACTTTTACCTGCTGTTATTATATCCATTGTAAATTATGGCTTATATGCATTGACACTGTATGCTGTATGTATAGTTTCAGCTGTATTTTTAGAGCATATTTTTTGTAAAATTCAAGGCAGAAAATCTACAATAAATGATTTAAGTGCTGTATTAACAGGACTTTTATTAGCTCTTACTCTACCACCTGACTTACCTTTATGGGCTGCATTTATTGGTGTATTTTTTGCAATAATAGTTGGTAAAATGGTATTTGGCGGTATTGGACAGAATCCATTTAACCCAGCATTAACAGGCAGAATGGTGCTTTTAATATCATTTCCAGCACTTATGACATCATTTCAAAAGCCTCTTTATTCTAATATAGATGCATTAAGTGGTGCAACTATGCTTGGAAATGCAAAAACAGATTTATCAGCTTATGGTATTATTAATCACATTAATATAGACTATCATCAGCTTTTAATTTCAGCAGGTGGCTCTTTGGGAGAGATTTCACCACTTGCTTTAATTATTGGCGGTTTATTTTTAATGTATAAAAGAATTATATCATGGCATATACCTGTATCTTTTACAGGCACAGTGTTTGTGTTTACTTTTATTTTAAACAGTATTGATTATAATATTACTATTTCACCATACAGTCATATTATAAGTGGTGGTTTGCTGCTTGGTGCTTTTTTTATGGCAACAGATTATTCTACAAGTCCTATGTATTGGACAGGTAAAATTATTTTTGGCATAGGCTGCGGTGTTTTAACAGTATGTATTAGGGTTTATGGGGGCTATCCTGAAGGAACAGGATTTGCAATATTAATTATGAATGCTTTTACACCTATTCTTGATAAATTTTTTAGACCAAAAGTGTTTGGAGATAGAGATGAAGAGCTTTTTTAAATCTGTATTTACCATAACAATAATAACTGTATTAGCAGGTGCAATGCTTGCATTATCATATTCTTTAACAAAAAATAAGATAGCTTATCAGGAAAGGCAGGAAATTTTAAATGCTTTTACATCTATTCTGCCTTATCATAATAATGAGCCTGACAAAGAGTATGAAATAATAAATAACCAGAAAGTATTTATTGCAAAAGATAATGGCACAATTACAGGCTATGCAGTAAATATTATAAATACTCAAGGGTATGGTGGTGCAATATCTATTTTAACAGGCACAGACAGTCAAGGTGTAATATCAGGTGTTGCTGTAATTTATCATTCAGAAACACCAGGTCTTGGCGATAAGATAACAAACAAATCATTTTTAGATTTATTTAAAGGATTTGCAGTAAATGATAAAATAGCTGTGAAAAAAGATGGTGGCACCATTGAGCAGTTCAGTGGTGCAACAGTCAGTCCAAGAGCTGTAGCTGCAGGTGTAAGAGATAGTTTAATAGTTATAAATGGTATGATAGGTAAATGATATGATAAAAAATATTATAATTAATGGGTTATATAGTAATAATGCTATTTTTAAACAGATGCTTGGTCTTTGTCCTACTTTGGCAGTAACTACAAGTGCTGTAAATGCTCTTGGTATGGGACTTGCAACTACTGCTGTTTTAACAGGCTCTAATTTAGTTATATCATTAATTGCAGGATATATTCCAAAAAATGTAAGAATACCAGCATATATTGTAGTTATTGCATGCTTTGTTACAATTATAGACCAGATGATGAAAGCCAATTTTTATTCACTGCATAAAGTATTAGGAATATTTATTCCATTAATTGTTGTAAACTGTATTGTATTAGGCAGAGCAGAAGCTTTTGCATCAAAAAATAATCCATTGTATTCATTGGTTGATGGTATTAGTGTTGGTATAGGTTTTACAATAGCATTATTTATACTTGGCTCTTTCAGAGAAATAGTTGGAGCAGGCACTTTTTTTAATATATCTGTAATGCTTTCTTCTTATAATCCGCTTTTAATAGCTGTTATGCCTCCCGGAGCTTTTTTATTTTTAGGCTTTTTATTTGCAGGCAAACAGTTTATTGACAGTAGAATGAAAGGTGAAAAATAATGGAATATTTACTTCTTATTTTTGTTGGTGCTGCATTAGTAAATAATATAGTTTTGAGCAGATTTTTAGGAATATGTCCATTTATGGGTGTATCAAAAAGCACTGAAACTGCTGTAGGTATGAGTTTATCAGTTGCATTTGTTATGACAATATCTGCTGTTGTAGCTTTTTTAATAGATAAATATATATTTTATCCATTATCTCTTTAATATTTAAGAACTATTGTTTTT
>CAMWVK010000117.1 GCA_947177675.1 uncultured Mucispirillum sp. | reverse complement strand
GTTTACTACATAAATGTTGGTTATAAATATAACTATGTTATTATTTTATATGTTATAGTGTATAAACTGTATTTTATTTGCAGTAGGTGAAGTATGATTGAAGAATCAATGACACTGTCAGATGCTATTATTGAAAAGCTGAAAAAACAACATTTGTTTGAAAATCTTGCCAGTGAAGATATTAAAGCAGCTATTACAAGATTTGAAGAAATACATATTTTAACTGAAGAGCTGGTATTTAGAAAAGGAGAACGGTATCATAGAGGTATATATTTTCTGCTTAATGGTGAAATAACTCTTTCTAACCCAAGTTTACCTGTAAATGTATTATGCTACAACTGCCCTGTTGGGCTTTCTACATTTTTGGGTAAAACAATGTATACAATGAATGCTGCTGCCCAGTCAGACTGCGACTTGTTATTTGTTCATGAGCTTTGTATATACAGGCTTATGGAGCTTTCTGATGATTTTAGAACAAAGCTGATTAAAGATATTCAAGTAAGGCTTATTCAACTTGAAAATTCATCAAATACTTTTTTAATGCAGTCTATTTACCAGACGGTATCAGGTGTTATGAGCTCCCCTGTGATTACTATACAAACAGGTGCATCTGTTGTAGAAGCTGCAAACATTATGAAAGAGCATAAAATAAGCAGCCTTTTAGTTGTAAACAGAAAACAGATAGTAAAAGGTCTTGTTACATCAACTGACCTTACAAAGAGATTTTTAGTAGATTTAGAAAATAATATTAATAAGCAGGATGTGGAAAACTATATGGATTTAGAGCCTGTAATATTCCCACCTGAATTTCCTATTGTAGAAGCTTTGAATGAACTTCAAATATCAGGCAAAACCCATGGTGTAGTTATGCAGAATTCAAAACCTGCAGGTATTATTTCTATTCATAACATTGCCACAATGCTTTTTGAAAATTCGCACCTTTACTCTGCCCATATTGATAATATGACTAATATTGAAGAACTAAAAATAGTTTTTTCCCAAATATACAAGGTAGCAAAAACTCTTGCTACATCATCAAGAGTATCAAGGGAAGAATTAACTGCATTATCTTCTATACACAGAGCAATACATAGAAAAGCATTCCAGCTTACAAGTGATGCTTTTAAAGCTGATAAAAACTTTAAATTAACTGATTATTCATACTGCTCTCTGCTTTTAGGAGCAGGAGCAAGGCGTGAAATGGATTTGCGTCCACAGATAAATAATGCTTTTATTTTAGCAGATGATGTACCAGTTTGGGCAGAAAAAATGTTTATAGAATTTGCAGCAAAATACCATGAAAACCTTGTAAATATAGGATATTATCCACATAACAGTAATGATGATGTTATGACTGTTAATATGGTGCATAAATATTCTAAATGGATAGAAGAAATAGACAGCTGGTCATCAAAAGGCAATAAGTCAGATAAAAAATATGCTTTTGCAATGATGATTGATATTGCTGCTCTTGAAGGAGATATTAAACTTGCCTGGTCTATTAGAAACTATGTATTAAAAAAAGCAGCAGACAGACCTGCTATTCTTTCAGCATTAGTTAAGCAGTATCCTGCAATTAAAATACCTGTTTCCCAGTTTGGCAGTTTTATTGTGGAAAAAGATGGTGAATATGAGGGAATGTTTAACTTAAAAACACAGGTGCTTTCATATATAGTTAATATTACAAGACTTTTAGCAATATATGCAGGTATTACAGATATGAGCACAATAGAACGCATAGAATATCTAGAAAGAAAAAAAATCATATCAGAGGAGCTTGCAACTCAAGCAATTATTGCTTTTGATACTATTACAGAAACTTTAATAAATGAGCAGGTCAACCAGTCAATAAATAACCAGAAAGTAACAAGTTATATTTCACCTGCATCATTATCACTATTTTATCAGGAGAAACTAAAAAGAGCACTGCAGTTTGCAACAATATATACAAGCTATGGTGTTAAATTTTTAAATGAAATATGATGACAAAAGATATTAATAATTCACAGCAAAAATTAGTAGTTTTAATAGATGCAGATAATGCATCTCCCAGCATAATATATGGACTTATGGCAGAGATTGCAAAATATGGCACTGCCCATGTTAAAAGAATATACGGCGACTGGACAAGCCCTAATCTAAAAGGCTGGAAAGATATTCTTTTAGAACATGCACTGCAGCCAGTGCAGCAGTTTGGCTATACAAAAGGTAAAAATTCAACAGATAGTGCCATGATTATTGATGCTATGGATTTACTATACAGCGGTAAATTTGATGGCTTTTGCATAGTATCAAGTGACAGTGACTTTACATGCCTTGCTTCACGCATAAGAGAAGGGGGTTTAAATGTTTATGGATTTGGGGAACAGAAAACACCACAGCCCTTTATAAGTGCATGCGATAAATTTATTTACACTGAAATTCTGCAGGAATTAGATGACGAAGCAGACAATGAAAATAATGATAAAAATGTAAAAGGGCAGCAGGTAAAAAGAAAAACTACAAATGAACTTAAAATGGATACCCGCCTTGTAAACCTGCTTCGTTCTGCTGTTATTGCATCAATGGATGAAAACGGCTGGGCATTTTTAGGTGAAGTTGGTCAGCATATTACTAAACAGTCACCAGAGTTTGATGCTCGTAACTATGGGTATGCAAAGCTTAAAGATTTGGTGAAATCTATACAGCTTTTTGAGATAGATGAGAGAAAAGATGAAAGAGCACCAAATATTAAGCAGATTTATATTAAAGATAAAAGAATGAAAAAACAATTTTTAGATGAATAATGCTTATAATTAAACAATATCCGCAGGAACTTGAAGCACCTTATCATCTGCTGCTTGATGCAGACCCCTCTAGAAAATTAGTTGATAAATATTTATCCTGCGGAATATTATTTGGTGCTTTTTATGATATAGAGCCTGCAGGAGTTTGTCTTTTAATCTTTCATAATAATATTACTGCTGAAATAATTAATCTAGCAGTTTTAGAAAAATACCAAAACAAGTCTATTGGCAAATTACTTATTTCTATGGCAGAAAATCAGGCACGACTTCATAGTTTTAAATATATGGAATTAGGTACAGCAGAACCACTTGTAAAATATTATGAAAAGCAGGGCTATAAATATCATAAGACTATAAAAAATTTTTTTGTAGAAAATTATGAATTTCCAGTTATTGATAATGGAATTATTTTAAAAGATATGATAAGACTTATTAAAAATCTATAAAATTAGGTATATTATGACTTCAACACTTTTAATTTTATCATTTGTTTTAATACTATGTATTATGCTTACAAAAGTATCCAGCAGGCTTGGTATGCCTATGCTGCTTGCATTTATAATACTAGGTATGCTTTTTGGCTCTGATGGTATTTTTAAAATCCCTTTTGATAATTATGTTATTATGGAGCAGATTGCAACAATCGCTCTTATCTTTATTATATTTTATGGCGGCTTTGGCACAAAATGGGCAACTGCCAAACCTGTTGTTGTAAAAGCTGCTATGCTTTCCACTTTTGGTGTATTGCTGACTGCTGCTCTTATTGGTATTTTCTGCTATTTTGTAATAGGTATGTCTATGCTTATAAGTTTTCTTTTAGGAGCAGTAATCAGCTCAACAGATGCTGCATCAGTCTTTTCCATACTTCGCTCAAAAAAGCTTAACTTAAAAGAAGGCACAGCCCCATTATTAGAACTTGAAAGCGGAAGCAACGACCCTGCAGCCTATATGCTTACTATTATACTTATAACCATGATTACTGGCGATTTTAATGCAGGTTCTTTTGTATATATGCTTTTTGCTCAGGTTGTTTATGGTATTGCGGCAGGTGCATTAATCTCTTATGGTGCTGTAAAAGTTATACAGAAATATAATTTTTCTTCAGGCGGAATGAGAATGATTTTTGTTGTAGCAGTTGCACTGCTTTCTTATTCTCTGCCAGCTTTTATAGGCGGCAATGGTTTTTTAAGTGCTTATATTGTAGGTATTGTGCTTGGCAACACTAAATTTAATGATAAAAAACCACTTGTATATTTCTTTGATGGCTTAACAGACCTTATGCAGATGCTGCTTTTTTTCCTGCTTGGACTTTTATCATTTCCATCACAGTTTCCACAGTTTGTTCTACCTGCATTAATTATTGCTTTATTTTTAACATTTGCTGCAAGACCTATTTCTGTTTTTGCACTGCTTACTCCACTCAAAGCAAGTTTTAACCAGCAGTCTCTTGTTGCTTTTTCAGGACTTAGAGGGGCTGCATCTATTGTTTTTGCAATAATGGCAAAAAACGGACTTGCTGAAAATAGTGAGTATGCAGGCAATGATATACTTAATATTGTATTTTTAATAGTGCTTTTTTCTATCCTTTTTCAAGGTTCACTTATTCCTTATGCTGCTAAAAAGTTGAATATGATAGATAACAGCGAAGATGTTATGAAAACATTTACTGACTATTCAGATGAAGTGCCTGTTAAGTTTATTAGAAGCTCTATATCTGAAGGACATCCTTGGAATGAAAAAGCAGTAAAAGATATTGTTCTGCCGCCTGATACTATTATTGCTATGCTGCAAAGAGGCTCAAAAAAAATAGTGCCAAAAGGCTCTACTGTTCTTAAAAATGATGATGTTTTAATACTTTGTGCAAAAGCTGGTGATAATATAGAAGGTGTTAAAATATCTGAAAAACATATTGATGATACAAGTGAGCTTATAGGCAAAAAAGTTGCTGAATTAAAAGCAGAAGAAAATATGCTGATAGTTATGATACAAAGAAATAATACTGTTATTATACCACGAGGGAATACTGTTATTGAAAATGATGATGTGCTGATTATAAACCATTCATAGCTATATTGCAAAGCTAATAAAATAATTCGCATGGGTTAATTTTAAATTGGAGCATTTTTGCGGTATCTCTTCCTCCATCACCACCTTTTCTCTGCATAGTTATTTTTCCAATTTTTAAACTGCCCTGCGGACTAAATTCTACATTACCACTGTAAAAATTTATGACTTCATTTATTGGCTTTAATATCCATTTTACTTTACTTTTTTCTTTTTCCCTCAAAATCACCAAAAACCATTCGCTTGCAAATTTACCTCTACCTTTTATAATATCACTCACAATTAATGGCTGATTTTCTTGGAAAAAATTTAAAATATTTTTTTGCTCTAAATCATTAAATTCATAAAAAAACATACGCCTTGCATCTTTTGGATTATCAATTTTAGGTTTCATTTCTCCAGTGAAATATTGTAAAGTAGTATATATATCATCTGGTATTCCCCATAACTCTTTATACATTTTAAGCCATCGCTTATCTATTTGATTATATCCATTTGAATTTGATACCAATTTTACTTGTATATTTTGTATATCCTGTATTTGTTGAAGTTTTACTTGAATAAGAATTACAACTTGAATATCAGCTTTAAAACTGCCCTTAATTTTATATGCATTAACTTCTTCAATTTCACATAATCTGTATCCCATAGCTTGCAGCCAATTTGCAGCAAGTTTATTATTTTTCCAATCGTTAAAAATATTTACAACAAAATATTCATTTCTAAATCCGTCTTTTGCAGTTTTAGAGCCTAATTCAATTAAATCCATTTTTATATTCTCATCAAATTAAAAGCTAAATTTTCAATAACATTTACACTCATAGCATTACCACACTGTTTTAAAATATCTTGCTTTTTTAGACCTGTTATTTTATTTTCTAAATTTTTTATTTTATCAAATCCCTGTAATCTTAATGCATCTAAAGCACCTAATGTATAAAATTGATTTTTATATACATATAATATACCTTGTCTATTGCGTCTTAAAGTTGGAATTCTATTTTCATATAGTCTTAAATCACTTTGTCTTATATCAATAATTAAAT
>CAMWVK010000116.1 GCA_947177675.1 uncultured Mucispirillum sp. | reverse complement strand
CTTTTATAAATTCTTTTATATTGTTAGTAACTAAGATAAGTTTTTGGCTCTTTGCATGTGCTGCTATTAACATATCCATACTGCCTATTGGGTTGCCAATTTTTTCTAAATCTGCTCTTATTTTACCATATTCTTGTGCTGCATCATTATCAAATGGAAGTATTGAAAAATTATATACAAAATCTTCAAGTGCTTTTTTGTTTTTTTCATAAAGCATACTTTTAGCAACACCATATTCAAGCTCTGATAATGTGATAGATGATATACATATTTTTTTAAAATCAATGTTTTTAAGTTGGGATAATACATTTTCATCTTTTTTGATAATGAAAATACATATATTTGTATCAAGCATATATTTCATTAAAATAAATCCCTTTGTTCTATTTCTGGTTGTATTCGTTCATTCATAAAATCATCAGAGAAATTATTTACTGCATTCATCAAGTTTTCATAAGATGGCTGCATTGCTCTTAAAATAATACAGTCGCCTTTTCTTTCTACCTGCACTTCTTTTACATTATCAGCAAATTTATACTCTGCAGGTATTCTAACTGCTTGAGAACCACCATTAATAAAGATTTTACTATATTTCATTATTCCCCCTTGTATATACTTTTAATATATATACATTTATAAAAATCTCAATCTTTTTTTCTTCCCCACCCATTTTGTTTTACATTTCTTTTACTGGACTATCTTTGACAATGTAAATTTATTGTGTTAGAATAGATTATAATTATAAGGGGGCGGATATGGAACGAACACAAAAGACGATTGCTGTTATAGATATAGGCAGTAACTCTATCAGGCTGCAGGCTGCCCGTGTGATAGACAGGACTTATAAGGTAATAAATGATTATAAAGCCACTGTCCGCATAGGTGATAATGTATATAAAACTGGCAGGTTTTCAGATGAAGCCATAGATACTCTCTTGCAGGTGCTTACAAACATTAAAACTATGATGGACAGTGATAATGTGGAAATGTGTCGTGCTGTTGCTACTGCATCTTTCCGTGAGGCATCTAACGGGCAGGAAGTTGCAGATTTCATAAAATCTAAAACTGGTATAGATATAGAAATTATAACAGGCGAAGAAGAAGCCCGCCTTATGTATCTTGCTGCATCATATTATTTTCAAATAAGTGATTATAATGTGCTGCTTGTGGATATGGGTGGAGGCAGCACAGAGTTCAGCTATGCAGAAAACGGCAGCCTTATTTTTTCAGAAAGCACTCCCCTTGGCTGTTCTAAATTAAACTATGAATATCTGCAGGGCGACCCGCCAAATGCTGAACAGTTGAAAAATCTGCGTATTCATTTAAAAGAAGTATTTGATGAAATACTGCCAAAAAAAGGTGTTACAAAGTTAATCTGTTCTGGCGGCACTATTAATAATATTTCCGCAATATATAATAAGCGTCAAAATCTTTCAGATGCTTCTGTTAAGTTTGTAGATACTGTTTTTGCAAAACATTTTCTTAATGAAATAGCAGGTAAAAAGATAGAAGAACGGCTTAAAATCTCTGGAGTAGAGCCAACAAGGGTAGATATTATATTAAGTGCCACTTTGCTTGTGAATATACTTTTAAAACGATATAATTTAGAGGGCTTTTATACACTTTCCGGCGGTTTGCGTGCAGGGCTTACAATAGATGTAATGAATAAAATGGGTATTGAGCTTATTTTTCAGGGTGGCAATACAGATGTAAATTATGCAAGGCTTGTGGAAACTGGCAAAAAATATTATTTTGATGATGCTCATGCAGAGCAGGTTACAAGGATCGCAAAAATACTTTTTGAAAAACTGCAGACAATTTTAGATTTAAAAGATGAAGATTACAGGCTTTTAGAAACTGCTGCAATGCTCCATGATATTGGTCAGCATATTTCATATTCTAAACACCATAAACATTCTTATTATCTTATTACAAATACAGAGCTTCCCGGTTTTTCAGATGATGAGATAGCAGTAATCGCTAATGTAGCAAGATACCACAGACGGTCTATGCCAAAATTAAGCCATGAGAATTACTCAAAATTATCTAGTGATGCACGATTTAAAGTTTCTAAACTGTCTTCTATATTAAGAATAGCAGACGGACTTGACAGAACTCACTCTCAGGCAGTGAAAGACATAAATGTAGATATAAGTGATAAAAAAATCACCATATCATTAGAAGTAGATAAAAACAGCAATATAGAAATGGAAAAATCAGGCTTTGATAAAAAGAAAGATTTGCTTGAAAAAATAACAGGCAGGACTGTGGAGCTGATATAGTATGAAGAAATATCTGTATGGTATAATAAATATTGGTGCCAGTGCATTCCGTATGGCAGTATCAGAGATAGAAAAAGACAGTATTAAAGAGATTGATTATCTTTTAAAGCCTTTGCGTCTTGGTGTAGATACATTTTCTCAAGGCTACATTTCATTAGAACATGTGAAACAGGCTGCCACGATACTTCGCGGCTTTAAATGCAAACTTGATGAATATGGCATAAAGCATTACAAAGCAGTATGCACAAGCGGTGTGCGGGAAGCAGGCAATAAAGATTTTTTTGTAGACTATGTAAAAATACATGCAGGTATAGATATTACAATATTAGAGCCAGCAGAAGAAGTTTACATTAAATATTTAGCAGCAAAGCTTTCTGTTGCAGGTTTTGATAATATGGAAAAAGAAGGGGTGGTATTTGCTAATATTGCCAGTGGTAATATTACTCTTGCAGTTACAAAAAGGGATAATATTTTATACTCTGGTGCACTTCCTTACGGCAGTTTAAGGCTCAGGCAGATGTTTAGGCATATAAGTCCCTTAAAAAGACACAGGGCTTTTGACCAGTATGCAGAAAATATGGTTGCTACAGTTGCAGGCACTATTAATAAAAAAATGAAAGTAAAAAATCTTGTAGGCAGTGGCAGTTCTATTAATATGATGCTTAGGATATTCAATCCTAAAGATAAGTTTATTTTAAGGGAAGATTTAGAAAGGTTTTACAATAAAATAAGGGTTTACACTAAGCAGGAGTTAGTTGATGAGCTTTTATTAAGAGATGATGAGGCGGAAGTTTTAGTGCCTACATTATGCATATATATTCATCTTTTAAAATATACAGGGGCAGACAGGTTTCATTTTTCGCCTGTTGATTTTCCTACTACTCTCACTCAATTTTATACAGGCAGTCTTAAAGACCGCAGTTATCATAAAAGAGTGAAAAACACAACACTTGCTCTTGGTGAAAGGTTTAATATAGATACAATACATGCAAGGCGGGCTGCAAAATTTGCTAAAAAATTATTTACTGAGTTTGATGACCTGCATTCTCTTGATAAATCTAAATATGATATTTTGGAGATGGCAGCATTTTTATTTCAGGTAGGTGAATATATTGATGCTAAAAAGGCAGCATATAATTCATATTATATTATTAAATCTATAAGCATACCCGGAATAAGTTCTCGTGATATATTTTTAACAGCCTGTGTTGTTTATAATATGAACAGCATATTAAACCATAATGAAAGTATTGAGGGCAACTATTTCTCCCCTGAAGAAAGGCTTATGATAAATAAGCTTTCATGTATTCTGCGTATGGCAGTATCTTTTGATGCCAGCAAGACTGGCTCAATAGAAGATATAGATATAGTGCAGAATGATAATATGATTATAATAAATGCCAAGGCGGTAAAAGAGCCATTTGTGGAACTTTTTACATTTGAGAAAGTTAAGCATACATTTGTAGAAACTTTTGGCATACAGGTAGATATAAGGATTAAAATGATATACGATTAGTGGAAGTGGTATATATGGATACAAACAAAAAAGAATACTATATCGGCAGAGAATTAAGCTGGCTTGCATTTAATGAAAGAGTCCTTTCAGAAGCTCAAGATATTTATAATCCATTAATGGAAAAACTAAAATTTACTGCAATATTTTCATCAAATATGGATGAATTTTTTATGGTGCGTGTTGCAGGTCTTATTGAGCAGATAAGTGCAGGCTATACAAAAACAGATATAGCAGGCTACACTCCAGAAGAACAGCTTGTGGCAGTATCAAAGGAAACAAGGCGGTTAATAGAAAAACAGCAGTCAATATTCAGAGAGCTTATTATGGAGCTTGAGAAATATAATGTTCTTTTTAATCCAGTATTAAATGATGAATATTATGAAGATACAGAAGATATTTTTATAGATGCAGTAATGAGTGTTGTAAGTCCAGTAACTCTTGACCCTGCTCACCCGTTTCCATTTATCTATAATAAGCGTATGAGCCTTATTGCAGCACTTGAAAAGCAGGACAGGGAATATTTTTCACTTATTATGCTGCCTGAAAATATACGCAGATATTTTGTTGTTCATAAAGGCGGCAAAAAAATAATCTGGACAGTGGAAGAAGTCATAAAAAGACATATCCAGAAGCTTTTTCGCGGTTATAATGTAAAAACAGTTAATGTTTTCAGGGTAACAAGAAATACAGATATAGATATGCGTTCAGAAGAAGTTGCAGATATTATATTATCTATGAAAGATTTTCTTTCCCGCAGGGTAAAAGGCTCGGTTACAAGGGTAGAGATAGAGGCAGATACTCCAGCATATATTGTAGAATTTTTGCAGAAAATGGTAAATTTTAAAGATATGGATACCCAGTATATACAAGGTGTCATAGATTTAACATTTTTATCCAGCCTTTCATCTCTTATGCCAAATATGCAGTTTCCAGTGCATAAAAGTTTCTCTGTGCCTGATTTGCCAGAAAACAGTGAAATTTTTAACAGAATAAAGGAAAAGGATATATTTTTCTTCCGTCCTTATTATTCATTTTCCACAGTATCAAAGCTTATTTCAATAGCTGCAGAAGATAATGATGTGCTTGCAATTAAGATGACATTATATAGAACAAACAGGGATTCTTCTATATTAGCATCACTTTTAAAGGCTGCAAAAAGCGGCAAACAGGTAAGTGTTGTAGTGGAATTAAAAGCAAGGTTTGATGAAGAAAGAAATATTGACTGGGCAAAAAACTTAGAAGATGCAGGCTGCATTGTAACTTATGGTATAGCAGGTCTTAAAATCCATGCAAAATCTCTTTTAATTGTCCGCAGGGAGCAGGAGAGTATTAAAAGATATACTCATATTGCAACGGGCAACTATAATGAAAATACTGCAGCATTTTATACTGATGTGGATTTAATTACATCAGATGACTGTATAGGCAGGGATGCTGCACAGCTTTTTAATTATCTTATGGCTTATACAGAAGAACAAAGCTGGAAAGCTTTAAGTGTTGCTCCCTTTAATTTAAGGGAAAACTTGTATAAATTATTTGATAATGAAATAAAACAGGCAAAAGAGGGCAGAAAAGCCCATATTATTATGAAGATGAATTCGTTAATAGATAAAGCGATGATAGATAAAATGTATGAAGCATCAAATGCAGGTGTTCGTATAGATTTAATTGTTCGCGGAGTATGTGGATTAAAGGCAGGCTGCAAAGGTTTCAGTAGTAATATAAAAGTAAGAAGTATTATTGGCAGGTTTTTAGAGCATTCTAGAATATTTTATTTTGAAAATGGAGGAAATCCAAGGTATTTTATAGCATCCGCTGATATGATGCCAAGAAATTTAAACAGGCGTGTAGAGCTTATGACAGAAATCAATGATGAAGATTTTAAAAATGCTTTAAATAAGTTTTTAGATATAACACTAAAAGATAATATGAAAGCATGGCAGCTTATTGGAGATACCTTTGTAAAAATTAAAAAATCTGATGATGAAGATGCAGTGAATTCGCAGGAATATTTTATGAATAACAGGCTGATTTAAGATAATATCCTAAAAAATGTGAAATTTAAAGTGCAGAAATTCTTATTGGTTAGTAGATTAAGAT
>CAMWVK010000115.1 GCA_947177675.1 uncultured Mucispirillum sp. | reverse complement strand
ACTCGTTTATCCTGATTTACCTTAATGACTATGCAGTCTAAAAATATTATAGGATATACAGTGTCTAATGGATGATTTTGTCACTCTAGGATACTTTCCATTACATTTTCTGTTACACGAGATATTAATGCGGGAGATACATCTACTCCATATATTTCTTCAAAGGTTGATACTATATCGCGCGTACTCATACCTCTGGCATATAAGGCTAATATCTGTTCATCTAAGATACTTGCTTTACGCTGTCCTTTCTTCACTATTACTGGCTCAAAGCTAGAATTACGGTCTCGTGGAGTGCTTAACTCTATTTTACCTGCTTCTGTTTGAATTGTCTTACTGCTGTATCCATTACGGCTGTTACTTGCTGTTTCTTCTTCCAAATGATAATCTAGTTCGCTGTTTAAGGCTTTCTCTATAATTATCTTTTTGATTTCTTTCATCAAATTATTATAGTCTGATACTCCAAAATTTTTCGGAAAATTTAGACTTTCTTTAAAGTGTTTTAACTGCTCTTCAATGTTCATGTAAGACTCCTTATTCTTTTTTATAACATAGTTTTTTCTCTTACACAAAATTTTTTACAGTGCCGTCCAGCTGCGGACTTTTCATTCCATCGCTACTCGCTTGGAAAGTCCTTGCGTCGCACAATACGCTCCCCTTGTATTTTTTAAATCACGCTCTGCCAAAACAAGTTTGCCTATCACTCAACTAAAGAAGAAGCATCCTGCTCCTTATTTATCCCTACATTGTCTTACTGAGCCTTAAAGGCGAAGTATCTAAACAATAAAATAATTTAGATTTTTCGCCTGTAAAATCAGGCTCAAAATGACTATAGTCTAAATTTTTTAATAAGCCTAAAGCGTTCCCAAAGATTAATTTGAGAACGCCTGTATTTTACATTATATGCTTATTTTTTATCGTCACGCACTTCTTCAAAATCAGCATCTACTACATTTTCATCTTTTTTAGAACTTTCTTCCTGAGCATAAGCACTGCCAGCCTGAGAAGCATCGCCACCCTGATTATTTTGAGCATATAAAACTTCTGCTAATTTTTGTGCAGCAGCTGAAAGTTTATCTATGCCTTCTTTAATCTCTCCAACATTTTCGCTGGTTAATTTTTGTTTTAAATTTTCCATTTCTTTTTCAATGTTTTCTTTTACAGCTGCTTCTAGTTTATCCCCATGCTCTTTTAATGATTTTTCAGTAGTATATACCAGCGTATCAGCCTGATTTCTAACATCTGCCAATTCTTTTTTGCGTTTATCATCTTCTGCATGGGCTTCTGCATCATGCACCATTCTATCAATTTCATCTTCTGATAAACCTGAAGAATCTTTAATAACGATAGACTGTTCTTTGCCAGTGCCTTTATCTTTTGCAGAAACATGTAATATACCGTTTGCATCAATATCAAAAGTTACTTCAATTTGCGGCACACCTCTTGGAGCTGGAGCAATACCTGATAAATCAAACTGACCTATAAGTTTGTTATCACTTGCCATTTCCCTTTCACCTTGCAGGACCTGAATAGTTACTGATGGCTGGTTATCAGCAGCAGTAGTATATATCTGGCTTTTTCTTGCTGGGATTGTAGTATTTCTCATAATGATTTTATTCATTACACCGCCCATTGTTTCAATACCTAATGAAAGCGGAGTTACATCAAGAAGAAGAACATCTTTTATATCTCCCATTAATACTCCGCCCTGCACTGCTGCACCTATTGCAACAACTTCATCAGGGTTGATACCTTTGTGCGGCTCTTTGCCAAAAAACTCTTTTACTTTCTGCTGAACAAGTGGCATACGAGTCATACCACCAACCAGTATAACTTCATTAATATCTGTTGTAGTAAGCCCTGCATCATTTAATGCTTTTTTACATGGCTCTAATGTTTTTTCAACTAAATCTGAAACTAATGCTTCAAATTTTGCCCTGCTTAATTTTTTAACTAAGTGTTTAGGACCAGTTTGGTCTGCTGTAATATATGGCAGGTTGATTTCAGTTTCAGTTGTGCCAGAAAGCTCATGTTTTGCTTTTTCTGCAGCTTCTTTTAATCTTTGAAGTGCCATTTTATCATTAGCTAAATCTATGCCGTTATCTTTCATAAACTCTTCGCACAGCCATTTAACGATTCTTTCATCAAAATCATCGCCGCCTAAGAAAGTATCGCCATTTGTAGCTTTAACTTCAAATACCCCATCACCAAGTTCAAGGATAGATACATCAAATGTTCCACCACCTAAATCATATACAACTATTTTTTCTTCGCCTTTTTTCTCTAAACCATAAGCAAGTGCTGCTGCTGTTGGTTCATTGATAATACGCTGCACATTTAAACCTGCAATTTTACCAGCATCTTTTGTAGCCTGACGCTGTGCATCATTAAAATATGCTGGAACAGTAATAACTGCATCTGTAACAGTTTCACCTAGATAATCTTCTGCAGTTTGTTTTAATTTTTGCAATATCATTGCAGAAATTTCCTGTGGAGCATATTTTTTGCCTTTAATCTCTACCCATGCATCGCCATTATCAGCTGGCACTATTTTATACGGCAGGTGTTTTTTTGCATTCGCAGTTTCAGCTGAATCTGCTTTTCTGCCTATTAATCTTTTAATACTAAAAATTGTATTTTCAGGGTTAGTTACTGCCTGACGCTTAGCAAGTATGCCAACAAGTCTATCCCCATCTGTAAAACCAACGATAGATGGTGTTGTTGTCATGCCTTCTGCATTTACTATAACTTTAGGCTGACCGTTTTCCATTACTGCAACAACTGAGTTAGTTGTTCCTAAGTCAATACCTATAACTTTTCCTTGAGCCATTGTTCCTCCAAAACAGCTTTAACTGTTATATATCATATTTTTATTTTTTATATTTTGTTTACTTTCACTTTTGCAGGGCGTATTACTCTATCATTTAATATATATCCCTTTTGAACACATAAAGTGACTGCATTATTTTCATATTCTTCCATTTTGTCCATCATAATAGCTTCATGGACTGCAGGGTCAAATGCTGTGCCTATTTCTGAATTTATTTCAGTAACACCATGACGGCTGAGCACATCTTTAAAGGATTTTATAGTAAGCTCAATGCCTTCCCTTAAAGGAGAGCCTTCTTCTGTATGCTGCACAGCCATTTCTATATTATCAATAACTGGCAGAAAATCTTTTACAACTGACTGATTAGCAAAACGAATTTTATCTTCAGTTTCTTTTGTAAGCCTTTTTCTGTAATTATCTAAATCAGCAGCACGGCGAAGTATTTCTTCATTTTTTTCTTTTAATATATTTTCTAAATTTTCCACCTGTTTTTTTAATATGCCTATTTCGCCGCCGCCCATATCTGTTTCTTCAGACTGGTTTTCTGTTTCATGCAGTTTTTCAGCATTTTCAATAACTTCTGCTTCTGGTGATTCTATATCAATTTTTACTCCCTCTCCCTGCTGCATATTTTCTTTATTTTCTTCGCTCATTACTTATCCCCCTCGTAGTAATCATTAAGCATTTTTGATATTATTTTTGAGGAATAATCTACAATAGAAACCACTTGTGAATATTTCATTCTTTTAGGGCCTATAACCCCCATTGTCCCTACTATATTTCCGCCCCTGTGGTATGGTTTTATAACCATTCCAAGCTCATCTGTATTATCAAGCCCTATTTCTGAGCCTATAAAAATCTGCACACTGTCTTCTTTCATACAGCTTTCAAGCAGAGAACATATATTGCTTTTTTCTTCAAAAGCCTGCAACACATCTGTTAATTTACCACTCTGCCTAAGCTCTGGTATATCTATAATATTTTTTGTGCCTTCAAAAATAAATTCTTCATCAAATACAGGGCTTTTCACTACTGCTTCGCTTAACTTAACAGCCTGTTCTGCAAGCCTTCTGATTTCACCCTCTGCTGCCTGCAGCTCCTGTAAAAGCATTCGCTGCACTTCATAAAGATTATATCCTTTATAATTGCTGTTTATAAAGCTGCTCATTCTAACAAGATCATTATCTTTAATACTGTTATCAACTCTCAACAGCACATTCTGCACCATACCAGTTTTTGAAACAATAACAGCAAGCACTGTTTCCCTGTTTATCCTTATAAACTCTATATGTTTTAAGTTTATAGTATTCATTTTAGGAGAAACTACAAACCCAACAGCATGTGTCATATCCCCCATTTTTTTAGAAAAATGGCGAAAAAGATTCATAACATTCACTGGGTCAATACTCATTTCCCTGTAAATATTCTCTATAAAATTTTCTGATATATCTTGTATTTTTACAAATTTATCAATATAGTATCTATATCCGCTGTCTGTAGGCACCCTGCCAGCTGATGTATGAGGCTGAGCAATAAAGCCCTTTTCTACCAAATCACTCATAATATTTCTTATAGTAGCAGGGGACATTTTTAAAGGCCCTATTTTTGAAACATTACGAGAACCAACAGGCTCGCTGGTATCTACATATTCATCAATTATTGTCCTTAAAACAAGCTCTTCACGCTCATTTAAGAAACGCATATCCATTTATTATACCTCATTTGTTAGCACTCATAGCTCCCGAGTGCTAGAACTAATTTAGTAATCACAGTGGAATGTGTCAAGAGTTTTTTTTAAAAAAATTATATTTTACACAATTAGGCAATAATATAAATATGCAGGCTTATTGATTTTTTCCAACTGTTACTGTATATATAGATAAATAAAAGGTATATTGTTATGAAAAAAATTCTTATTCTTTATTTTTCTGGAGCTGGTGCAACACAAAATTCTGCAAAATATATGCAGAACTGCATTAATAATATGACAGACTGTTCAGCAGATATGCACTCTATGGAAAAAGATTTAGAAAAGGATATAAATAATTATGATGCCTTAATCATAGGCACTCCCTGTTATCACTGTACCCCGTGCCTTACTTTATTAAATTTTTTTAAAAGATTGACAAAGCTCGTAAATCCTAAACCTGCTATGGTTTTTAATTCTTATTCACTATGGTCTTTAAATACAAACAGAATTACTGCAAAAATAATAAAAGAGAAAAATATAGCAACAGTATATGATACTGCATATAGAAGCCCTGCAAGTGATGGCTCACTTATTGCACCATTTATAAAAAGATTTTTTAAGTTTGAGAAAAATATATATGGAAAAATAAAGGCAGACTGTGATAAGTTTTTAGCAGCAGTAAATGGACAATATAAAGGATATATCCCACATTTTAAACTATCATCTATTATTAATGCACCAAATAAACTTATGGGACACCTTATAACCTTTAATATATACACCCATAAAGATAAATGTGTAAAATGCGGTAAATGTATAAGCAGATGCCCACACAATGCACTATACAGTGATAATAAAAACTACCCTGCTTTTATTAGAACAAAATGTGAAAACTGTTACAGGTGCATTCATAACTGCCCTAAAAATGCACTTTCATTAAGCAGACATAAAACACATGTAAAAACTCTGCGGGAAATATATAAAACTATTTAAACATAAAATATACTGCACCTAAAAGACAGAGAGAAGCCCATAAAAAATTTAAATTTAAAGGCTTACCCATATATAGCGTAACAAAAGGAATAAATACACCTAATGCTATAACTTCCTGCATAATTTTAAGCTGCGGCAGTGTAAAAACAGTATATCCAATCCTATTTGCAGGCACTTGTATCATATATTCAAAAAAAGCTATCCCCCAGCTTGCAAGAGCTGCACCAAACCATGGCAAAGAAGATAAATTTTTTAAATGAGCATACCATGCAAATGTCATAAATACATTTGATAAAATAAGCATACATACAGTAATTATTCCAGAATGAATATGTAAATAGTGCATAAATACCCCATTATTAATCTAACATTTTATTTATCCGCAAAAATGTCTAGCT
>CAMWVK010000114.1 GCA_947177675.1 uncultured Mucispirillum sp. | reverse complement strand
GTTAATATGTATTACAGGTTTCTTGATATGGCAAAAGAAGCAATTCAAAACGAAATTATCAGATTTATGCAGACACATCCATTGGGAAAATATTAGTAATCCAATAAATAGCACTAGGCTTTTAATTTATTCATTTAAAAGATAACTGCTTCAAGGTAAAATTAAAGCTTTATCTTTATTTTGTTTTATAAAATTTGCTATTTTATTTTCAAACACAAATGGGCGTGCTTTTTCTGATTCTAAAATAGCAGTGCCTGAATGGTCTTCTATTTTATCTTTTCCTTGTTTTAATACATTAAAATAAGCAACAATTTGACTAATATTTTTTTCATTTTTATAAAGTTCTGGTGCACCTACATAATTAGCCATCCATTCAGTAACATATTCTACTTCATAAGCATGAGGATATACTGAATACTGTAATGAGCTTTCTGTAATATATTCTAATGGTTTAGATTTGTCATAAACTATACCGTTTAATTTTAAAGACGGATAAATAGTATTTCGCAAAAACACATCTTTTTTTGATAAAAATATAGATACATCATTATCTATTTTAGTTACAAAAGATGATGGCTGCATATTAGTAAACATCATTTTCTGAAAAAGCAGATTTTTAGTTTCGTCATCATAAAAAGAGCGTTTTACAGGATTAAAAAGTGCAGAAAGATAACCAAGCTGCAGATTTTTTTCATCTTTTTCATAAGAACGAGTAAGGTTCATAACATAATCACTTGCTAAAAGCTCTACTGCCTGAAAATTAAATGATACAAAAAAAGATACATAATCTAAATCATTGACTTTAAAACAAATAGAACCTTTTTCGCATCTTTCTTCAAATTTACATGTTGGATAAGCATATTTTTTATTATCAAAAACACAGGAATATGTAATTTTTTTGATTTCCTTGTTTTTTAATAATGTTTCATAACTATTTGGTGCAGCTGCGAAACTTTTTGTGCTTAAGTTTAAGGCACCAAATGCCGATATGCAAATCAATAAAATAAGTGTAGTAATTTTTTTCATATATATAACTCCTGATATAACATAATACTAATATTTTTATTTAAAATTATATTATTAAAAAAAAATGTTTGCAAGGATTTATAGTATAATGTATATATTTTTATTATTTTAAAAATGAGGCATTGCATGAGTGATTTTGAACAGCGAACTGAGGAATATGGCACAGCAATACTAAAACTTGTTAGAGTTAAAGAAACAGCAGGCTCAAATACTAGATTATTTGGAAATGTTGTATTCTCTATGAAACACTATAAAGAAAGCGACATTGAAATGATGCTTGTTAGAATAATACCAGTTTCTAGTAATGTTGCAAGACCTATAAAAAGTATCTCTGGTAATGCGTCTGACCAGTTATCTATTAATAAAATATATGCACTTGTAAACCATAGAAGTAATTCTATTGAATTTGGTCCAACTCAAGGTTTATTTCTTGATAAAAATCTCAGAAATAAAGGTATAGGCACATTTGCATTTAATGAGCTTGTTATTTGGCTTAGAGAAAACTTTCAAGAATATTCTATCACATCTTTTGATTTTGTTTCAGGCGATAATGTGGAAGATGATGAAAGAGAAATAAGAAACAAGTTTCTTGAAAATTTTGGTTTTAATCTTGGCTTTACTGATGTAACCCAAAGAAATGGAACAATGAAAGCGAAAAAACCTTCTCTTTTAAAGTGTTATACAAATACTGAAAAACTAGAAGAAGTAGATATTGAAAAATTCTTTTTTAATCTGCTTAATGAAAGAAATAAACTTGAAAAAGAATATAATGAATTAAAAGTAGAATATGCTGCCCGTGGTGAAGAACTTTTAGGCGGTATGCCAAAAGGTGATTTGATAAAATATACTGTAATAGGTTCAATTGCTGTTCTTGTGATTATGCTTCTGCTGATTTTATAGAGGTTATAATTGAAAAGAATTGGATTCACTACAACTATACCTGTGGAGTTTATACTTGCAGGTGGCAATATTCCTGTTGATTTAAACAATATTTTTGTATGCAGTCCTAATCCAAACCATTTAATTGACGAAGCACAAAATGATGGTCTGCCAAGAAACTGCTGCTCATGGATAAAAGGTCTTTATTCTGTGGCTGTTAAAGAAAAAGCAGTAGATGAAATAATATCTGTTACAAATGGTGACTGCAGTAATACACATGCTTTAACTGAGCTTTATGCTGCAAATAATATTAAAGTTCACCTTTTTGCCTATCCTTATGAAGAAAAAGAACCTTATACTGCTTTAAAAAATCAAATGCTTGTTTTAGGCAGTGCTTTTAATGTTACTTTTGATGATGTATATGAATGCTGCAAAATTACAGATAAAGTTCGCAAAAAATTAAAAAAAATAGATGAACTAACTGTTCAAGGTTATGTTACAGGATTTGAAAACCATTTATATCTTGTATCTTCTACTGATTTTAACAGTGATGTAGATAAATTTTCAAAAGATGCTGATGAGTTAATAGAAAAAGCATCCAAAAGAAATATTGAAAATAAATATGTTAGACTTGGCTGTATTGGTGTGCCTACAATAAATCCTGCTATGTATGATTTTATAGAAAGTAAAAACTGTAAAATAGTTTTTAATGAAGTGCAGCGTCAGTTTAGTATTCCATCAGAAAATCCTGATTATGTGAAAAGGTATTTAGAATATACATATCCTTATAGTGTAATGGATAGAATAAAAGACATCAAAAAGCAGGTGCAGGAAAGAAAAATTGATGGATTAATCCACTATGTGCAGTCATTTTGTTACAGGCAGATACAAGATATTTTAATCAAAAAACATTTAGATATTCCTGTATTAACCATTGAAGGTGACAGCCCTGGTGATATTGATGGTAGAACAAAAATACGCATAGATTCATTTATAGAAATGCTTGAAATGAAAAAGAAAAAGAGAAGTATATGAAAAATATTGGTATAGATTTAGGCTCAAGATATGTAAAGCTTGTTAAAGAAACTAATGGAAATATAGAATATAAACTTTTTGATACTGTAAGTTTTTATAAACAATATATAGCAAGAGATGGAGCAAATACCTATATAAATATAAAAAAACTAGGTTTTAATGATGATTATAAAATAGTTGCCACAGGATATGGAAGAAATTTAATGTCATTTTCTAATGCTGAAATTATATCAGAAATTAAAGCTCACTTCAGGGGTGCATTAAGGCAGACTGGAGATGACAGCTTTATATTAATGGATATTGGCGGACAGGATAGTAAAGTTATTCTTGGAAAAGAAGGATATATAGAAGATTTTATAATGAATGATAAATGTGCAGCAAGCACAGGAAGATTTGCTGAAAATGCATGTTCAGTTTTAGGAATAAGCATAGATGAACTTTCTGAAATGCAGCATAACCCAGCCAGCCTTTCAAGTACATGTGCTGTATTCTGTGAAAGTGAACTTATAGGGCTTATGGCTCAAGGAGTTGAAATAGAAAGTATTGCTGCAGGCATAAATAAATCAATTGCTAAACGGCTTTTACCATTGATAAAATCATTTCAAGCTGATACAATATATGTTTCTGGTGGAGTAGCAAATAATAAAAGTTTAATATTATTTATTTCGCAGCTTATAGGTAAAAATGTAATGCCGCTTAATAATCCGCAGTTTAATGGAGCATTAGGCTGTCTGCCATTATAGAATATTTTTATTATAAGGTTATTTATATGGATATGATTTTAAGAGATATTACCATTATTTTTGCAGTATCTACAATAGTTCTTTTAATATGTGCAAAAATAAAAATTCCCGGTATTTTAGGATATTTACTTACTGGTCTTTTGATTGGTCCTAATGGTCTTGCTTTTATCTATAATACAGAAAATATATCCCACATGGCAGAAATTGGGGTTATCCTGCTGCTTTTTACTATTGGTTTAGAATTTTCTTTGCAGCAGCTTATTGCATTAAAACGCTCTGCTCTTGGCGGCGGTATGCTGCAGGTATTTTTAACATCTATATTTATCACAATTCTTTGTATTATTATGGGTATCAATACTGAATTATCTATATTTATAGGTATGATAATTGCACCATCATCAACAGCTATTGTATTAAAACTTTTAATGGAAAGGGGCGAAGTAGAATCACCTTATGGCAGAATAACAACAAGTGTGCTTATTTTTCAGGATATTGCAGTTATTCCTATGATGCTGATAGCAAGAATGTTAGCCCCTGGAAATGACTCGTCTATTATTGATATTGCTATAACATTGGGAAATGCAATTATTGTTGTAGTACTTCTATTTGCGGCAGCAAAATTTATTGTTCCAAAACTTTTAGCAAAAGTTACAAAAACAAGAAGCAGAGAAGTATTTTTGTTTTCTATCATATTAATATGTATGATAGTTGCTATTATAACAAATAAAGCTGGTTTATCTTTAGCTCTTGGTGCATTTTTAGCTGGTATGATAGTAAGTGAAACAGGTTACGGCTATCAGGCTATTGGTAATGTTGTGCCATTTAAAGATGTTTTTACAGGCTTCTTTTTCATATCTATTGGTATGATTATTGATGTTAATACTTTTTTAGCACATCCTGCCCTTATTTTATTTTTAGCTTTTCTTGTAATAATAATAAAAGCATTAGTTACAACAATGTCTATAAATATTTTAGGATATTCTCTTGAAACATCACTGAAAACTGGGTTTGCTCTTGCTCAAGTGGGAGAATTTTCTTTTATTCTTGCTACAACAGGATTAAAAGATGGAATATTTAATGAGTTTCAAAACTCATTATTTATAACTATTGCAGTTATATCAATGATAGCAACACCTTTTATGATGATATATGCTACCCAGATTGCAAAACTGCTTTCAAAACTGCCACTGCCTGAAAATATTATAAAAGGCTACTTTCATGAAAAAAAATCTGATAAAAAAATTTTTAATGACCATATAATATTAGTTGGATTTGGACTTTCAGGCAGAATGATTGCAAAAGCTGCAATTCAGTCAGGTATTGATTATATTGTTATAGAAATGAATCCAAATACTGTGCAGACTGAAAAGCAAAAAGGCACACCAATTTTTTATGGAGATGCATCACAGGAAGAAATATTAGACCATGCGTCCATTACAAAAGCACGCTCCATAGTTATTTCAGGAGCAGATTTCCATACTACTAAAAATATAGTGGAAACAGCAAGAAGATTAAACCCTACGCTAATCATTATTGCTAGAACACGCTTTAAAGCATATAATGCATCATTAAAAGAGTTAGGTGCATCTGAAGTTATATCTGAAGAAGTTGAATCAGCAGTATCACTTCTTTCTGTTGTATTTAAACATTATTATATACCAAAAGAAAGTATTGCAGCAATTGAAGCAGAACTTCGTCAGGAAGATTTTGCAGCTGTTTCAAAAAAACATCAGGATAAAAAAATATCAACTCTTGGTGTAAAAGGACTGTCAATAGAAACAATAACAGTGCCTGTCAGCTCAAAATATTCTGGATATTCTCTGCGTGCTCTTGATGCAAGATTCAAATATAACATTAATATTATTGCAGTAAAATCTGGTGTTCAGATAAAAATATCCCCTGGCTCTGATGATAAGATAAATGACAGAGATGAACTTATAGTTACTGGTAAAAATAGTGATATTGCTGTATTTGCATCTATTTTAAATGAAAAAATAGAACCAGTAACTTAATTTATACTAATTTTTTACATTACCTTTTTATATTAATTTGTAGATAAGTTAAAATATAAACTATACTATATGATTAAAAATTAAGCTTGATTTCACATAAAAAATGGAACAGATAAAAATCTGTTCCACTTTCTACAAAAAGGAGGGAGTTTATTTAAATGCATTACTATGCAAAAAAATACTGAAAATACTTTCTCTATTTGTTTTCCTACTTACTATATAGGAAATATAT